>JAITGU010000068.1 GCA_031280375.1 Candidatus Methanovirga procula
AAAAGAACAGGTTTTCTTCACTGAGATAGAAAAATAATATTGTTTAGTGTTCACTAAATAGTTATCAACATACCTTAGAGTTAGATCTTCTTGTTTGATTTATCATCAAACATATTTTACATTGTTGAAACTACTACTTAAATGTTCCTGTTTCAAGATGGTTTATAGGTCATCTAAGACGATTTAGCTAAAACTAAAAATTAGTTAAATAACTGAAAATTGATTAAATACGATATAAGTAAGATGTAAAGAATTGTGTTTTAATGAAAATAGGTGATAAATATGAATGTAAGTAAATTGTTTACAGCATTGTTTTTAGTGCTGTGTGTAACTGGATTTTGTATGAGTAATGTGGCTGCTGGAAGTCATGGTGATAAAACTTGGTCTGTGGATCACGATGGTGTTTGGTGGTTGAATTATAATATTAAGGCTTATGATGCTGAAAATACCTTAATTGATACTGTCGCATCTGCAGATCGTGCTAGTAGAGGTTATGAAGATAGTGGATATTTACCTATAGGGACTGCATATGTTACTGTATATGTTAAGTGTGTGTCTTCTGGCTTTCATGGAAAGGAAACAGGTCAGTTAAGTTTGGATAAGAGTGTACGCCTTAGCACTGATAATATAATTACTAATAGGATAGCTAAGATTTATATTGATGGTGAAGTTGCACGTACTTTTCACAAGAATTTCTGATATGAAACTGATGATAAATGATGAATGTAAGTAAATTGTTTACAGCATTGTTTTTAATGCTGTGTGTAACTGGATTTTGTATGAGTAATGTGGCTGCTTATGGCAATGTAAAGCTGATACACTATTTTTTGATGCCACATCTGCTTATGCTATGAATACTTGTGCTTATTATGACTATTGATAACATATTTCTTTTTTTTCTTTTCAAAAAAAAATAAAAGATTATTAGACAGTTTCTTATTAAATAAAGAAGGTAAAATAGGAGTTGAATAAAGATGAGATATAAGAGTTTGTTAAGTTTGTTGATAATAAGCTTAATGTTGCTTGCAGGAATTAGTGCTACTGTCGCCACTGAAAACTTGAAACCCCATGATACCAATAAAAATGATCTATTTATTAAAATGGATTTAAGATCTTTTAATTGGGATAAAACACTTGATTTGACATATAGAATAGATCATGGTACTCATTATACGACTGATTATATGAAACATGAAATACCATACAATCAAGAATTTTCATTGGAAGAACAGGTAAGAAATTCAAATCTTAACAACTTTATTGAAGTACCAATCATCCATGAAAACATAAATAATGTAATAGAGATAAATCATAGCTTAACAATATATGGAAATAGTGAAACTCCAGTCAAACTTAAAACAAGTTCTAATAAAGGAATTTTTAAAGTAGCAAAAGGTGTTAAGTTAAATTTAATAAACATAGAGTTAGATAATTTAAATATCAGCTATGACTCAGGGATAATTGAAAACAAAGGAAATTTAACTTTAAATAATTGTATATTTAACAATAATCATGTTGTAGAGTCTAAAGGATATATTATTTACAATTTAGAAAATTCTAGTTCTACAATTTTTAATTGTAGTTTCAATAATAATGATATGAGTTTAGGTAGTGTGGTAGCTGGCAAGTTAAGTGAGAATGTAAATATATCAAGATCAATGTTTAAAAATAATATGGCTAATGGATTTGGTGCTACTGTTATCAATAATAAATCTAACAGTTTTGTAATAGATGAATCTGTTTTTGATTCAAATACTGGAAGTTTTGGTGGTGCTATTTACAACATTTTATTTTCTAATAAAAAATTAACTATTGAAAATAGTATCTTTAATAATAATTCAGCTCATGTTAATGGTGGAGCTATTTATAATAGTGATGGTGCAGGTTTTAATATATATAATTGTTTTTTAAAGGATAATAGTGCCCAAGAGGAGGGTGGTGGAATATACAATAATAATTGTGATGATTTCACCATAGAAACTTCTATTTTTAAGGATAATTGTGCTGTTAGGGGTGGTGGTGTTTATACGACTTCGGCGGTATCAAACATTGGAAATTCTGGATTCTACAATAATCATGCTGGTTCAGGTGGAGCAGTTTATAATGCAGATGGTAAAAAATATTCTTATGTTTATGATCATTCACTTTTTGAAAACAATGGAAACAGTAATATAAATAGTTATGGTGGAGCTGTAACCTTAAATAATGCTAACTATCAATTTACACGAACTTACTTTGGAAACAATAGTGCAAGTAAAGGAGCAGCCATATATATCGGTGAAAACTCTCAAGTCTATTTAAAGGATGATATTTTTAAATTTAATAAATTTAATAACGATTCTCACTTTTTTGACTCTTATGGTGGGGTCATATATAGTGTGGATAGTGGAAGGATAGATATGGTGAGAACGAAATTATCAAACAATTCTGCGAATTTTGGCGGCTCAATATTTTCTCTTGGAACTTTACAGGTATATGACTCTTCTTTCACGAATAATACTGCTTCATCAGATGGAGGTTCAGTATATTCATCAGGTCAGTTAAACATGACTAATTCATCATGTGTAAACAACACGGCTTCAGGTGATGGTGGTGCTATATATAATGGTAAAAAAATTAATGGTCTAAAAATAGATACTTCAAATTTCACTGGTAATAAAGGTAGTGATGGTGGAGCAATATACAATGACTTTTCAAAAGATGGGATAATTAATAATTCTAACTTTTATAGTAATAGTGCTACTAATGGAGGAGTTTTATATAATACAGGATCTCATTTCAGTGTTTCAAACTCTCATTTCAATAATAATTTGGGAAGAGAAGGGAATGTGTTCTGGTTTAAAGCTATGTATATTTATTTAATTGATTCATATATAAATGATAATCACATAGAGCATAATACAAGTGACATGCATGTATTTGATAGTGAATATTACAATAAATACATTTACATAACATATAATTAAGTTGATTAAGTAAAAAAGAGGAGAGACTGTAAAAAAGTGTGAAGGCTTTCATGAAAATTCATGTTTTATATAAACGAAAATTAAAAATTTTCTAAGTTAAAACAAGTTTTAACTAAAGATAATCGAAGATTATCTAAATTCAAAATAAAAAATTTTGAATTAAAGAAACATGGAAAAATTGAAAAAAACTTCACAAAAATATTTACAATCTCAAAGAGGAGGAAAATTCATGAGTAAGTTTAAAATACTGTGTTCATTTTTTGTAATTTTTGTTTTGTTTTTAAGTATATATTCCAGATCTGTTGTTGCTGGTGAAGTTATAAATGGAATGAATGAAAGACATGATCCTTTAGTTAATAAAGGTGTTAGAAATATGTATGGTTCTAATCTGATTTTAGATAGTAATAAAAATAGCACCATGATTTATGTGGATAACACTACTGAAGAAAATCATTACAAGGATTTAAAAACTGCTATCAGTAAATCTAAAGCTGGGGATATTATCTGTGTTGAACCAGGATTTTATAAAAGTGAGGGAAATTCAAATATAACAATTGATCATGACTTAACCATTCTTGGTAATAATACTTATAAAATAGGAATAGATGTGAATAACACAAAAAATAAGAGGTATACTAATAACACTTATTTTAGTAGTGATGTTGTTTTTGATGGTGAAGGTAAGAATAATTTTTTAACTATTGACAAGGGTGTTAATTTAACTCTCCTAAACTTGACTTTCATAAATGGTGCCTCCAAAAGTTCTGGTGGGGCTATAACCAATAACGGAATATTAACAATACATAGTTCTTCTTTTTCCAATAATATTGTTACTCAAACCATTGACGACAACGATTGGTGGGACAAACCTCATGATAGTACAGATGGTCTTAAGAATTTGTCTGACAGTTACAAAAGTTTTGGTGGGGCTATTTATTCAACTAACCAACTTACAATCACTGATTCTAATTTTGATGGTAATATTGCTGGAGAGTATTGTAAAGGTGGAGCAATATTCAATGACGGTGAAAAATTAGATATTAACAACACATTATTTAAATCTAACATTGGTTTTGATGGTGGCGGAGCTATATACAATACTAATGGGAGCTTATCAATTGATTATTCAACTTTTGAACTCAACACGGCTTCTACGGATACATCAAGCAGTGGTGGAGGAGCAATATATGCTAAAAATACAAATATTAAAATTGATGATTCGATTTTCATGCTTAATGTGGCTTCTAGGTCTTATGGTGGAGCTATAAACAATAAAGACTCTTCTTTAACATCAAATGATAACTATTTTATTGGTAATGTTGCTGATGGTGGTGATGGTGGAGCCATATATTCACTTAGAAATTATGAAACTTTTATCAATGGTAGTTTATTTACACTGAATAATGCATCAGCAGATGGAGGTGCTATTTATCATAAAGCAAGTAATTCATTCAATCTTGAAAATTCTGTTTTTGTAAATGATACTGCAAATCGTGGTGGTGCTACTTACTTTGGAGATTCTGAAAAGATAAATAGTATAAATTCTGCTTATATAAATAATTCATGTAACAGTGAAGGTGGTTCTTTATATAATGATAACTCAAATGTTCATATAATATCTAATGAATTCAGTGGTAGTAATAGTAAAAAAGGTGGAGCAATATATTCAAATGATGGTGGATTAAATGTTGAAGATTCAATCTTAAGAGATAACCATGCAATGGTTGATGGAGGTAGTTTATATAGTTCTACAGATAAAATGAATATTAAAAATAACATCTTGATTAATAATACTGCAGTGAATAATGGTGGAGGATTTTATTTAACTGGTGATCATAATTCTGTAGATAATTCAACATTTGCAGTTAATATAGCAATTAATGGTGGGGCAATATATAATACTGGTTCTGATTTAAATACTCATGGCTCTGTTTTTGAAGCTGATTATGCTGTTGAAGATGGTGGTGTAATATGGAGTGGTAAAAATCTTCAGCTTAAACAAAACAGCTATGAAAAAAACATGGCTGGAAAGTATGGTGCTGTTCTATTTAGTAAAGAAGATAAACCAGATGAAAGTTTATCTAAGTTTTCAGAGGATTATGCAGGTTATGGTGGGGATCATTATTACACCCAAGAACAAAAAGACAGGGCACCAGGCATAATGATTGGAGTATTAATAGCTAACATTCTTGTTATAATAGGTTTGACTGTGGCAGCGGTTATAAGTGGTGGAACTTTAGCAGAATTACCAGTAGCCTATGGTGTTGTTGTTGAAGGATCTGGAACTGCCTTAGGACTTTCTATACTTATTAATGTCGGAGTAGGTTTAATAGGTATGGGACTTATAATGCTTTCTGAGTATTTATTTGAACTGGCTCCAGAGTACAAAAAATTCAATGAACGGAATCCATTACTTCTCCCACTTATAACTCTTGCATGTGTAGTTGTTATTGTTTTTGCATCTATAATAATCCATTCAATAGAAAATATCATAGAAGCAGTATCTTCGTTTGTGGGTGGTGGTTCTGAAGTTGGTGGAGTTGGAGGTGCTGGAATTATTAGTTCCTTAATGCCAATTCTTCAACATTTAGATGATGTTATAATGATGATTAGCTATGGTGTTAAGGCAGGTGCAGGAGTATCGGAGCATAATGGTTATGAACCTCCAGATTTTTCTGAGTATCAAAATAATCCAGACACAAATAGATCAATTCAATTAAAAGGTTTATCTTTTAGTTATAATGGTATTCAAATTAATTTAACAGATTATAGTTTTTCAGTTTGGAATATGACGAGTTATAATAATGATTCTGGTGTTTCTGATTTTATTTTCCAGGCGACACCGAAGATACATGGTTATCCTATGCTGTATTGTAAAGGTTCTTATAATACTATGAATTATTATATGACTATTGATTTTTTCACTTCGGTTGTTTATGATTCTTCTTCAAGGGTATATTCTTGGGAAGGTCACTACTCTGACTTAGTAAATGGTCAATAAATGGTTTTTATTGATTTGATAATCATATTAGTTTTTTTTTATTTTTATTTTTCTTTTTTTAACATTTTTATTTATTTTTTCTTCTTAATTTTTATTTAATCTTGAAAGATCGAATATATTATTTAAAGCTGTTATTATAATTTTTAATAAATAAATCTGCCTAACAATTATTTCACATGAAAAATAAGCGGGTATAGTTCTTTAAATTGAAAATGGAACAACAAATTTTTTAAAAACTTGAGTTGTTAGAATATTAAAATTGTAAAAATTTTGTCTTAAGCTAAATAGAATAATTAATTTTAATATTAAATTAATAAAACTATATAAAAGATATGTAAATAAAATATAATAATGACAATGAATAAATCATATAACAATTATTAAATCATACTGAGAAGTAATAAGTCTAAGTTTAGAAAGTCTAAGTTTAGAAAGTCCAAGTTTAAATCAAGATTGTTTGGTAAAAAATGATTAGTGTAACTTTAAATGGGAAAAAGATTGAAACAAATTCTAATTATTTATTTCAATTGGCTGATGAATTTATTGAAGAGAATAGCTATTCAATGGAAAATTATGTTTTAATTTTAAATGGATTTCAAGTATCAGAGGATTTCAGATTAGATTCTAATGATGATGTGGTAATTATTAAAAAAGGAGCTATGGTGAATGAAGAAGAATTTGAGAGTATGGTGAGTGCAAGGTCAAGCCCTGGTGTTTATGATACTATTAAGAAGTCTAATGTGGCTGTCGCTGGTTTAGGTGGGCTTGGAAGTAATTTAGCTATTATGCTTTCTCGAATTGGTGTTGGAAATTTATTGTTGGTGGATTTTGATATTGTTGAACCAAGTAACTTAAATCGTCAGCAATATCTAATTAAGGATTTAGGTAGATATAAAACAGACGCTCTTAAAGATACAATATCTCAAATTAATCCATTTATTAATGTTGAAGTTAGAACAGTTAAAATATGTCCAGATAATGTTGAAAAATTGTTTAGGGATTATTCTATTGTTTGTGAGGCATTTGATAAAGCAGATCAAAAAGCCATGTTAATTAACACTTTATCTCTTAAACTACCTAATGTAAAAATTGTGTCTGCATCTGGTTTAGCTGGTTTTGAAAGTTCAAACTCTATTAAAACAAAAAAGTTAATGGATAACATTTATCTTTGCGGAGATTTGATGAATGAAGCTAAACCTTTCAATGGGTTAATGGCTCCAAGGGTCACAATTTGTGCAGCACATCAAGCAAATATGGTTCTTCGTTTATTACTTGGAATTAATGAGCCCTGATTCATCATCTGGAATCCATAGTTACTTGAAAAATTTGTTCATTCTTTTTTCTGCTTCTTCTAAACTTGGAACATTGGTTTGACAACCTTCTTTTTCAACTATAAATGATGAAACAGCTGATGCAAATTTAGCAGATTCTTCAAGGGTCTTATCTTCAAGATAATATTTAAAAAATCCAGCACGATAAGAGTCTCCTGCTCCTGTAGGGTCGATTGCAGGTCTGTAAATTGAATTTATTTTAATTTTTTCATTGCAATAAATTATACTTCCTAACTTACCACAAGTTTTAATTACAATATCTGGACCAATTTGCCTTAATTCATTAATATCTACTTTTAATCTGTTTAAAATAGAGTCAATTTCATAGTGATTACCAAATAGAATGTCTGTTCTATTGATCATTAATTTAAGCTCTTCATTGTTGTAAAGATGTAAGTCTTGTCCAGGATCAAAAGAAATAATTTTGTTTAGGGATTTTCCTGTTTCACTTCCACGGAGGTTGAAGTTGGGATTTCCAGTAGCTAAATGAAGAATTTCACAATTTTTAATAATCTTTTTAGGAACTTCAGTTTCTGGGAATGCTGCTCCAGCACCTATGTAAAAGTAAAATATTTGATTTTCATTAGGGTCTGTTACCATAAAAGCTATTGGAGTTTTTTTATCTTTGATAATTATCATATCATCAATGTTTACTCCTAAGTTTATTAATTTTTTTTCATATTCAGAATTTTTAAATTCTTCTCCAACTGCAGATGAAAGTGAGATTTTCAAGCCTAAGGTGGCTCCTACAACCGACACATTCCCTGCAGAACCACCATCAAAAGTTTTTAATTTATTGACATTAGTTGTTTCATTTGGATTTGGAAATTTGTCGACAGATAATATATAATCTAATGCAGTATTTCCAAGCACTGTTAAATCATTTTTAGTCATTTAATCACTTATTACATTATTAAATAAGATTTATAATAAAATATGAGTGTTATAATGAGATATGAGAATTATAATATTATATAAGATTTATAAAAAAAAATATTTATCTTTTATTTTTCAATTTATTTTTTTCTTTTTATTTAAATATTTCTGAGTATATACGAACTCCCATATAAATTATAAATTTATATATAAATATATGATTATATTATATAAAGTTGTAAATTAAATAATATGAAACTATGTTTGTTAAATTTTGAAAGAAATCTAATCTAAGTTATATATGATTAATTATCATGTAACTTATATTATAATAATTAGTGTAATGGAAAATTTTAAATACTATTAAATTCAATAAGTTATATTCTATAGTTAAATAATACATTGAATATTTATATAAATTATTTAAAATGCTAATATTTGGATTTGATATATGGATATATATTGATGTGAGATAGTATATATGTTGTTGATATTCAGATATTAATATTATAAATACTATGTTTTATAGTTCAAATATGTTTAAAAATGGTTTAATACAATAATTATTCAATGTTAAACGGAGTGATATTATGGTATTTAAAGTAGAAGTGTTTACATCACCAACATGTCCTTATTGCCCAATGGCTGAAGAAATTGTCATGAAAGCAAAAGGTCAGCTTAAAGATGAAATGAATGTTGAAGTTGTTAATATAATGGAAGATAAAAAAAGAGCCACTGATTATGGTATAATGGCTGTACCAGCTATTGCTATTAATGGTATTGTGGAATTTGTTGGTGCTCCAACTCTCGATGATTTGCTCTTAAAATTAAAATAATTCATATATATATTTATCTTTTTATTCTTTGTAATTTATTCATTGTTTAATGTTAATTTTAAAATCTTTTTTTTTTTAATTTATTAATTGATTCTATGAAACTTAAAATATTGCCTCCAACATTAAGAACAAATTATAGATATTTGGTTTTAGATATTAAGTCAGAAGTGAGTTTATCTAAAAATGATCTGATATCGGCTATTTGGGAAGCATCTGTACATTTATACGGTGAATTAGAGACAAGTAATTTTCATTTATGGATTATGAGGTTTTTTGATTTAAATCATGAAAAAGCAAATATAATTGCTCATATTAACGATCAGAATAATGTTTATTATTACAAAGCTGTTTTAAGATCTCAAAGAAATTTTGAGGAAAAAGTTCGTAATTCTTTAACTATGTTATATAAACATAATGGAAAAAAAATAGCTATTAGCACGATTGGAAAATCAGGGACAATTAAATCGGCTGTCAGCAAATTTATAACTAATTAATTTCATCTTATTAGCTGTTAAGTTTTTAATTTAAAATTATTTTAATTTCTTTTTTTCATATATTTTTCATTGTTATGTTCTAATAGAAAAGTATATAAGTTATTAATTGTTATAATATAAAATGTATAGAAAAATTAAATTGTAGATTACTAAATCATGGAGGTTTAGTGTTAATTTTTATAACTGATTTTAATATTTAATATATATTATTCATGTTTAATTCTTGAAGATTTTATTAAATCTTGTTTAATATATTATTAGTCTAAATGTATAATATAATACTAATTAATATATTATTAAGTAGATTATTCAATTGTTTAAATAAAATTATTAATATCATTTGAAATCTTAGAGTTTTAACATAAATTTCATTCCTTTAATAATTTAAGGTTTACTTTAAATAAGATTTATGAGTATAAACTACTTACGATTAAAAAAATAAAGAGGTAATTATTTATGCAACCTTTACAAAATGCAGGTTATGATCGGGCGATCACTGTATTCAGTCCTGATGGAAGATTATTTCAAGTTGAATATGCGAGAGAAGCTGTTAAAAGAGGAACCACTTCTCTTGGAATTAAATCAAAAGATGGTGTTGTTCTTGTGGTAGATAAAAGAACAACAAGCAAATTAGTAGAAAATAAGTCAATAGAAAAAATATTCCAAATTGATGATCATATAGGTGTAGCTACATCTGGACTTGTAGCAGATGCAAGGGCTTTGGTTGAAAGAGCAAGAATGGAGTCTCAAATTAATAAAATCACTTACAATGAGCCAATAAGAGTTGAGGCTTTATCTAAAAAGATTTGTGATTTAAAACAGTTGTACACTCAAAATGGTGGTGTAAGACCTTTTGGTTCAGCACTCATTATTGGTGGAGTTACAGGAAATGAATGTAAGCTATTTGAAACCGATCCAAGTGGAGCTTTAATTGAATATAAGGCAACTGCTATTGGTTCTGGCAGAAATGTTGCTATGGATGTGTTTGAAAAAAATTATAAAGATGATTTATCTTTAGATGAAGCAATTAACTTGGCTTTAGATGCTGTTTATGAAGTTACTGAAGATAAACTCGCTGAAAATAATGTTGAAATAGCTATTATTGATAAAGAAACTAAAATGTATTCTAAAATTTCTGAGAAAGAAATATCTAATTATTTGAAGGGTTTACATAAAAGAAAAGAATCTGAAAAAAAGGATAAAAAGGATTAATTTTTTTTTTTTTTAAATTGTTTTATTATTAATATGATTATTAACCTTATTATAGTAAGTATATTTTTAATAAAACTATTTTTTAGGTTTAATAACTTTTTAGTCCTTATAATAGAGATAGATAATATCCATGTTCATTGTTTTAAGACTGTTGTCTGTTAGTATAACATATTTGGTGTTATTATGGTTAATGTTGATGATGCTGTTGTTGCAAGGTTAGAATTTCATGGAGAAAAATTTGAAATATTGGTTGATCCTGATTTAGCAGCAGATTTTAGAAGCCTTAACAATTCTAATGTGGAAATTGAAGATATTTTAGCTGTTGAAGATATTTTTAAAGATGCTAAAAAAGGAGATAAAGCATCAGAAGAAGTTATGGATAAAGTTTTCCAAACTAAAGATGTTGCTGAAGTAGCGACAGAAATTCTTAGAAAAGGAAATATTCAGCTCACTGCTCAGCAGAAACGTAAAATGCAAGAAGACAAAAGACTAATTATTATCAATAAAATAGCAAGAGAATCTATTAATCCTCAAAATGGCCTTCCTCACCCTGTAAATCGGATTGAAAATGCAATGAACGAGTCTAAAATCCATATAGATCCTTTTAAGTCTGTGGATGAGCAAGTAAAAGTGGTTTTAAAAGCTATCAAGCTGAAAATTCCAATTAGCTTTGAAAAAGTGAAAATGGCTGTTCATTTACCTGGAGATGTTGCTGGAAATGGCTATTCTGCAATTTCTAAATTTGGTCAAATTATTAATGAAGAATGGCAACAGGATGGCTCTTGGATAGCTATTGTTCAAATACCTGGAGGACTTCAAGGTGATTTCACTTCTCAGATGGAAAAAATATCTGGAGGAAATTCTGAGACTAAATTGATAAGATAAGACCAAGTTATAAAATAAGACTAAGTTTTTTTTTAGTGTAAAAGTTTCATTAAACAAGTATTTGTTTAATATATTTTTAATTTATAATACTTTTAATATGTAATATTAATTTTTAATTAATTATCTTAAACTTTAATATTAATAGTTTTAATAATAACCTGTAAGTTTAGTATATATTAAGATATTTTGTTTAAATTATTTATTCAACAATATATTTTTTTATCAATACTTTATAATTCATTGACTATCAATAATTCATTTACAATTAATTTTCATATAACTTATAATATATGGAGAGTAAATTAATGATTCATGTAGAAGACAAAGATTTAGTAGTTCCTGGAGAAATATTAGCTGAAAATGAGTATTATTCAGGAAGAGGAACATTTAAAGATGGAGATAATATATTCTCTTCTTTAACTGGACTGGTTTCCTTAAGAAATAAAAAGATTAGTGTGATTCCTCTTAAAAGTAAATATTTGCCAAAAAGAGGAGATGTAGTGATTGGTAAAATTTCAGATATAAGATTTTCTATTTGGGAAGTGGATCTTAATTCTCCATATTCAGGAGTACTTCCAGCCTCTGAAGTCTTTGGAAGAGAAAAAAAGGATTTAAGAAGAGTTTTTGACTTAGGGGATGTTCTTTTTTTAAGAGTTGTAGATGTTGATGAAGTTAATAAAGTTAGATTAGGATTAAAAGGTCGAGGTATGGGGAAATTTAAGGAAGGTATTTTAGTTAATATCACTCCAACTAAAGTTCCACGTTTAATTGGCAAAAAAGGATCTATGATTAATATGATCAAAGAATCAACTAATTGTAAAATTGTCGTTGGTCAAAATGGCATTGTTTGGGTCAATGGTGATAGAAAAATGGAACTCATTACCAAAGATATTATTAAAATAGTCGAAGAAGAATCACATACTTCAGGGCTCACTGATAGGGTTAAAAGAAGGTTACATTTTCTTGTTCATGGAGAAGAATTATCTGAAGAGAGCTATGTAAATGATATTGATGATACCAGTAATATGCCTGATGAAGAATACTTTGAAAGTCCTAAAATAGAAAACTTTAAAGATAATCAAGAAGAAACTGATCCAACTTCAGAGTTAAAAAACGATTCCTTTTCACAATCAGAAGATAATTTTTCTTTAGATGAAGAAATAATTGAAGATGAAGATGATAATCAATCAAATAACAAGAAATTTAGTTTTATGGATACATTTACCCATATTAAGGATAAATTTTAAAATTACAAATTATTTGATATATTAATG
This sequence comes from Candidatus Methanovirga procula, assembly GCA_031280375.1. Taxonomy (GTDB): domain Archaea; phylum Methanobacteriota; class Methanobacteria; order Methanobacteriales; family Methanobacteriaceae; genus Methanovirga; species Methanovirga procula. The sequence goes on from JAITGU010000068.1 coordinate 12,876, forward strand.
ATTGAAAACTTTTTCCAAAAACTAATTAGTTTTAAGAAATGATTTTAGTATTAAGAGGAGAACTTAAGGTTATAGAAAGTAATGGATAGTTTATTTAAGAGGTGATTATCATCGTAAGTAATAATAATAGTAGAGAAGATGGAAGATCTTTCGATGAATTGAGGTCTTTTAAGATAGAGTCAAGTGTATTGAAACGAGCTGATGGTTCAGCTTATTTAGAGATGGGTGGAAACAAAATTTTGGCGGCAGTTTATGGTCCAAGAGAATCCTTTATAAAACGTTTATTAAAATCAAATACTGGGGTTATTAAATGTAGATATAACATGGCACCATTTTCAGTTGATGATAGGAAAAGACCTGGTCCAGATAGAAGATCAACTGAAATCTCAAAAATAACCGCAGAAGCATTAAGACCAGCTTTGTTATTAGAAAATTTTCCAAATTCAATGATAGATATCTCAATTGAAGTAATCGAAGCAGAGGGTGGAACCAGGTGTGCGGGTATTACTGCTGCTGCCGTTGCTCTGGCTGATGCTGGAATTCCAATGAAAGATATTGTTGTAGCCTGTGCTGCAGGTAAGGTGAATGATGAAATTGTCTTAGACTTATCAGAAAAAGAGGATAAAGAAGGGCAAGCTGATGTTCCTATAGCTATTATGCCACGAACCAATGAAATAACTTTATTACAATCTGATGGAATTTTAACTGAAGATGAATTTAGACAAGCAGTAGATTTAGCTATTAAAGGATGTCATGAAATTAGTAAAATTCAAAAAATTGCTCTTAAAAAGAGATATGGGGAATCATTATGAATATTATACCTGAAATCACAAAGAAAAGTATTACTGACATAATTAACAATGGTGAAAGGATTGATGGAAGAACTATTGATCAGTATAGGGATATTCAGATTGAAACAGGCATTATTTCTAAAGCGAATGGTTCTGCAAGGGTTAAATTAGGTTACACTCAGGTTATTGCTGGTGTTAAATTATCCATTGGTGAACCATTTCCAGATACTCCTAATTTAGGTGTTTTAATGACTAATGCTGAAGTGTTACCTATTGCAGATCCAAGTTTTGAACCAGGTCCACCAAATGAAGATTCTGTTGAACTTGCAAGAGTAGTGGACAGAGCTATTCGTGAAAGTAAAATGGTTGACTTAGAGAAATTGTGTATTGAAGAGGGTAAAAAAGTTTGGATGATTTTTATAGATTTACATATTATTGATTATGATGGTAATTTATTTGATGTTGCAGCTTTAGCCGCGGTTTCTGCTCTTTTGAACACTAAAATACCAAAAATTACATTAAATGATAGTGAAATAGTTATAGACAATGAAATTAAAGAAGACATACCTTTAAATGATAAAATTACTGTGTCAACTTTTGTTAAGATTGGAGATAAGATGATTCTTGATCCTTCTTTGGAAGAAGAAGCTATTTTGGATGGAAGGCTTTCTGTTGGTGTTACAAAATTTGGGAAAATATGTGCTATGCAGAAAGGTGGAGATAAACCTATTCTTAAAGAAGATGTTTTTGAAGCAGTTAATATAGCTATTGCGAAGTCTAAAGAGTTAATTAATATATTAAATAACTAAATTCATTATATTGATTTATTACCTAAAAATTTTATTAAAAAATTTTTAATTAGTATTCTTTTATAAATCTGCATTGTTAGACATATTAAAAAATACATTAAATAATGAATATGCCTTGAAAAGCGTTAATCGGTGTGAATTAAATGTCTTTTAAGAAATTAATTGGAATTAGTTTAGCTGCAATATTCTTGTTAAGTTTTATGTCTTCTGTAAGTGCTGATGAAGCCATGTTATGGGTATCCTATAAAAACGGTAAAATCGCAGATTGTGATCATGTCTTTATTGACAGATTTGATGTGAATTTTGCTAATGGTCAAACATACAATAATGATGCAGGGCATCTGAGGAATAGCTATTATGATGTGATTTCTACTCGTAGGGGTGATGGTGTTAAACTTAAATATCCTGACAACTATGGAGAAGCAAAATCCGTAAGGATCAATTTTAAGATTGTGAGAAACTGTGGGTTTGATCATGATACAAAATATGTAGCTATTGACTTTTCCTATTATTAATGGTTGGGTTTGCGGTGTCACTCCAACAAATGAAAAAATAGGGGCATTGATATTAAATAGTCATAGTGTAACTGGGCATTATGATTATGCTTGGTGTTACATGGATAATAAATGGGCTTGGGATCTTGACCGTGAAGGAGATAAAGTAGTTACTCATCCTGATGAGCAAGATGGGGATTGGAATAAGACCTGCATTAATTATATTGAAAGTGTTGTTACTTATCATCCTGGTTCTAAATTAGAGGATCGAACTCAATTAGTTAATGATACCAATGGTAAAGGTATACTTGGTGTTGTTTTGAATTTTAGGATTTTCACATATTATGGGATACTTAAGAATTGGACTTCTTTGCAAACTGATAATAATGGTTATGTAAATTTATCTGATCTTAATTTCACTTTCTTCCCTTATTATAATCAACCTTTCATAATTGAATATAAAATTGATGGGGAGAAGGATTATTATAGTAAGTATATATTCATTACTAAGTTTGATTCTCAGCTTAGTGTTAATATTAGTGATGTTGTGAATGGTGGTGATAAACTGAGTGGTGAGGTTAGCTTGGTTAATAAGAGTAGTGGTTTAGGTATAGCTGGTGTTGATTTGAATGTTTTTATTGATGGGAAATCTGTGGGTGTTTTGCGAACAAATGATAGTGGTTATGTGGATTTATCTAATATTAATTACACTTTCTCTAACCTTGGAGAGTGTAATTTAACTATTAATTATGGTGGTGATGACTATTATAATTCTACTGGTTATTTAAGGTCTATAAGAGTTAATAGGTTTAATTCTCAGCTTAGTGTTAATGATATTGTGATGTTGTGCATGTTGGTGATAAGCTAAGTGGTGTGATTAAGTTGCTTAATAAGAGTAGTGGTTTAGGTATAGCTGGTGCTGATTTAAGGGTTTCTGTTGGTGGTAGGAATGGGTATCTTGTGCGAACTGATGATAGTGGTTGTGTAAATTTATCTGATCCTTTATATAATATTAATTACTTTTTCTATAATGCTGGGGAGTATAATTTAACTATTAATTATGAAGGTGATGACTTTTATACTCCTTCTATTTTTGTTAAGAGTATAAGAGTTAATAGGTTTGATTTTCAGCTTAGTGTTAATAGTATTAATGATGTTGTGAGTGTCGGTGATAAATTGAGTGGTGTGGTTAAGTTGGTTAATAAGAGTAGTGGTTTAGGTGTAGCTGGTGCTGATTTGAATGTTTCATTTAAGGTTTTAAAAGGTGGTTTGAGTTATAGTAAGGTTTTATCAACTAATAGTGATGGTGGGATTGATTTGTCTAATCTGGATTATAATTTCACTGTTGATGGTAAGTATAACTTGAGTGTTACCTATAATGGTGATAACTATTATGAATCTTCTAATATTAGTAAAATGTTTGCTGTTCATCCTCTTCCAGTTCCTTTTAATGGGACTTTTCATCCTTTTGGTGATGATAAGGGTCATTATAATGTTTTATTAGATAATAGTCGGGGGTCTGTTCTTGATGACTCTGTTGTTTTGTATAATATGAGTGAAGCTTTAAATGAATGGATTATTGATGGTATACTGTTTCGTAATGCTAAAGCAAAGATAGATGACAATATTTTGACTATTAATTGGAATGTGTCTAAAGGTGTAAATGGCTATGTTAATATATATGTTAAAAAAGTCAAATAGAACATTTTTTCTTTTTTTTTCTGATAGAGGTTATTTTATGGTTTTGAGAGTATCTCCAGTTTTTGTTGTGATGTTAGTATTGTTTGGTTTTTTTGCTGGATTTTGTTTTGCTGATGGAAAACTTGGTACTTACTTATGGGCAGATGATTATAATTTTGATGTTTCTGAAGATGTTATTGTTTACGGTTATTTAGTATATAATAATGAGTCTGGCGGTGAATTTGCTTTTTCTGGTGAACATGTGGTCGCTAGTATTATTGATGATGGTGAGAGTAGGGATTCGACGACTGATAGTGATGGTTGTGTTAGTTTTGATTTTGGCAAGTTGAATGCAGGAAATTATAGTGTTGAATTGGTTTATCCTGGAAATGAGATTTATGATAGTGTTACTAAGGTAATAAGTGTTAGTGTTGTTTCATCTGTGACTGAGGGGGATCAGATTCCAGGTGATAGTAGTGTTTTTGGTGGTGAGTCTGTTGGTTTGGAATGTACTGGGTTTAATTTGTATGTGTTGTTGATTTGTTTGTTTGCTTTAATTGCTTGTTTTGTTATTAGAAGATAAGTATTATTTAATATAAATAGTATTAAACCAATGCTGTCAATTTAATAAATTTTATTAAAATTTGTTTGTTATTATATTCATTTTGGTAAAGTTTTTAAATTTTTTAATCGAAGATTTAAAAGGTTGGAAAAACGAAGTTTTTTTTGTTCAAAATTTTTTATTATTGAAAATTTATTTTTCAATTTAAAAGAATTAATTCTTCGTTTTAATAAGGAAAAATTAATTATTCAAAAAATTAAACGATAATATCATGTATTTTATATAATAAAGAATATTTAATAAATTAATATTAATTTAAAGAAATTTATTTTTTAAGAACATTATCAAACTTACTATATTAATTGGGTGCTTAATTATGATAAATGAAAATGTAATTGTAGAAGTTTATGAAACTTTAAAAAGTCGTAGGGATTCTCCTATTAATTCTTATACCTCTAATTTAATGAAAGATAGTGATAAATTAGCAGAAGATAAGATACTGGAA
>JAITGU010000082.1 GCA_031280375.1 Candidatus Methanovirga procula
TTGATCAAAAAAAATAATGAGAAACTATTTTTAATCAATTTTTTTTTAAAAAATTGGATGCACAGCATTTAACTATAATTCAATTACCAAGATTACTAAAGGAAATTATGTTCCGCTTAACGTATAGCTATTATGGAAAAATCCTAAAAATAGCGATGAAATTAGCCTTAAAAAGACAAAATATGCGAATTTTCCAATAAAAAAAATGAAAATAATAACAAAACATCACATCAATATATGTTAAAATTAAGTTTATAGAAGCTCTCATTATAATTAGAAAAATATTGTGGAAAACACCATTAATAGTACTATAATTTATAATAATTCTTAATATATAAAGATTTTGGTCTTTTTCAAAAATATGAAAATCCATTTAAAAGCCAATGGAAATAAACTAAATATTCCTAAAAATAATCCATTGCTCTCTCTCTCTCTCTCTCTCTCTAAAACTGATTATAAACCCTTAAAATTAAAAAATAAGCACATTAAAGAGAGAAAATTCACCGTGAAAACAATGTCTAAAAAAATAAAAACATGAAAAATATCTGAAAAAGTCAAAATAGAAAAAGAGGAATTGAAAAACCTTAGAAATCAAGAAAATAGGAATCGGAATAAAACAAATGGACCAACAAATAAAATTAAGAAATGCCAAAGAAGAAGGAATAAAAAAAAAGAGAAATAAAAGGATTGAAAAAGGGTGTGATAAAAGGTGAAGAAGATAAAATCGTTGATATAAAAATAATCTTTATATATTATTAAATGCAATAATGTTAAACAATTATGTTTATTGGAACGATTATATTAAAGAATGGTGAAAAAATTGACAAGTATTAAAGATTCTTTAATCGATATGAAGAATTTATCTGAGCTTATGGTTGATTTAGCTTATTCTGCAGTTTTATTTAACAATAAAGAAGTGGCAGAAGAAGTTCTGAAACTTGAAAATAAGGTAAATAGCTTTAATTATGAAATAAAAATGCAGTCCCTTATTGCTGCTCGTTCACAGGAAGATGCTGAAAAATTAACGGCTCTTCTTGAAATAGCTGAAGCTGCTGAAAATATTGCTAATTCTGCAAAAGATATAGCTGATTTAGTTCTAAAAGGATTAAAACCACATCCAGTTTTTAAAATGGTGATGGAGGAATCTGAAGAGATTGTAAGTAGAACATCAATTGCAAAAGGTTCTGAACTTTCTCAAAAATCATTGGGAGAACTGTTTTTGAATACAAGGACTGGAATGAAAATAATAGCTATTAGACGAGAAGATTCCTGGATTTATGGTCCTAATAGAGATACTGTACTATTTGAGGGAGATATTTTAATATTTAAAGGCACGGAAACTGGTTCAGGAATATTGAAAAAGATAGCAAACAATGAAATGTCATTTGAAGATATTTAACTTTATACTTTTATTAATTTTTTTCAATTTAACTTTTATTAAGGCTTGATTAAAATGATGGTAGGTGAAATCAATGAAGAAAATTCTCTTGAAATTCCTTCGTCAATTGATATCAAGTCTAACCATAATAATCATAGATTTAACTCTTTATATTAGTAAAAAAGGTCTAAGTTTATTCAACACATCTAAAAGAAGATCTTTTTTAAGAGACAATAAAAGTGTATTGACTCAAGGTTTAACAGGTCTTTTAATTTGTGCATTTGGAGATCTATTTGCAGGACTCATATTAGGAAACATGACACATTACTTAGAAAGTTTACCTGGATTAATAGTTCTCATACCTGGCTCAATAGGTATGAGAGGAAATATATATGGAGCATTAGCATCCAGAATTGGAACAAATCTTCACATTGGTATTTTATCTCCAGAACTCAAAAAATCAGATATTTTAAGTCAAAATATTCAATCATCTATTATTCTAACTTTAATCCTATCAATATCCTTGGGAATTTTAGCTAAAATAACATGTACACTCTTTAATTTAAACAGCATATCTTTAGTTGATTTCATATTAATATCTTCTTTCGGTGGATTAATTTCAAGCTTAATAATGTTACCCGCAACCATAATGATTCCTATTAAAAGTTTTCAAAATGGATGGGATCCTGACAATATAACTATTCCGATAATCACTGCTTTAGGAGATTTATTTACCCTACCATCAATAATTCTTGCAATTTATCTAATATTATTCATAAATAATCCATTTATTAAAATGATAATAAATATTTTAATTGTTATATTCACATTACTTTCATTTTATTTTGCTTATAATTCTGGTTCCACTATAAAAAAGATTTTAAAACAAAATACTCCTGTTTTGTTTTTATCTTCACTTATGGGAATTTCAGCAGGTCAAATTTTAAATGTGTTTATGAGTACTTTACTAACAAATCAAAGCCTCCTATCTTTAATACCTATATTTTCAGGTGAGAGTGGTGGATTATTGAGTATTTTAAGTGGTAGATTAACATCAGCTATTCATTCAGGAATAATAGAACCAACTTATAGATTAAGTGAGGAATTAAGAAAAAACTTTGAAATAATTTTGATATTGTCCATTATAATCTACCCATTAATAGGTGTTTTAGTTGGAAGCTTTCTTTATTTCTTAGGAAATTTACATTTAAGCATTATAACAATTGTTTTAATTAGTACCATTTCAGGACTGACTTTAATCCCGATTTTAATGTTCGCGGTATTTAATATTTCGATTTTTTCCTATGTTAATGGGTTTGATCCAGATAATGTTGCAATTCCAGTTGAAACAAGTTTAACTGATTTTTTATCAAACATAGTTTTAATAAGTGTTTCACTGATTCTATTTGGTTCTTTATTATAATTTCTGCGAAAGTAAATTTTTTAATTTTCAACTCAAGATAAAAATTTCGACACTGTAAAAAATTCAGTGGGTGGCATGTTAATGCCGACGAAAATAAATCTAAAAAAGCTTTATATTAGCATTAATATATAAATAGGAGAAAGGATATTAATTAATATCATGTTAA
>JAITGU010000019.1 GCA_031280375.1 Candidatus Methanovirga procula
AGTGAAAATTTTAATGAAAAAGATAGTTCCTAACTTTGAAAGTCTTACAAAAGTTTCACTGTTGACAATTTCATACCCAGAACATCGAATCAAGCAGAACAACACTATAGTAAAACTAAGAAATCAGAAACCACAAGAAAATTCAGAACAAGTAAATGAGTTATTAGAGTAATTTTAGCTTTATTCATGGAAAATGAGGCAATATAAGAAAAAACTCCACAAAAATTTACAACCTCTGATTTTGCTATAACTTAAATACTCATTTTAAAAAACCCATGACTGATAATTTTGATGAAGATGAAGCCGAACGAATATTGAATAAAATTGAATTTAATTACACTCCAAAACATGCCAGTTGGCTTAATATCACAGAGATAGAAATTAATGTAATGGATATTGTGCACTAAAAGAAGAATTGGGAATAAAAATTTGCTCATTAGTGAAACTAAGGCATTTCGTGATTATAAAAATGAAAAAAAGAGTAAAATAGATTGGAACTTACTAAAGAGATAGCCGATAAGAAACTATCAAAACATTATGTATAAAAATCAATCAATGCACAAAAATAATTTTGTCATGACACTATTTTTAATTCTTTCACTTTAACACCTATTTAATTATTCTTCTTTTTTAATATCTAAGAATATTTGGCGACTTTCGTTATTATCATCTTTTTTAAACATTTTGATAAATTCTTTATAATCATTCATATGCTCAGAAGGAATAGGGATAAGGGTATCTTGTATTTTTAAATCATCAGCTTGATTCAATCCCCATTCATTTAACAACTCAAATAATTGACCTGAAATGCGTGTATTATGTTCGTGTATTTCGTCTAATCCCCAGTCAGAATTTTTTTTAGATAGATTAAGTAAAATTTGAACTTTAGATTTTTCATAACTTTCCTGCTTCTTTTTAAAGTAACCATTACTATCAATGATATTTAATTTTTTTTCAAAAGGAATTTTATTCCCAATGTGCTCAACAATTTTTTTTACTTCTTTGTCTGGGATATCAGTGAAAAAAGTTGGTTGCCATTTTTGAGGTAAAATATGCTCAATTTCCCATTTTTCAGGTAATAGCTCATCTTGATGTTGGTATGCTAATATTTTCAATATCATACGGACTGTATTTCTATGAGCTTTCTTAATTTTTTCTTTAAGTTCTTTTTCATCAACTTCTTTAAAATGAAATTTAGGTGTTGATGAATGGATAATCTCAGCATTGAGATTTAAAATACCTGTTTTTACAGCATTAATTGTTGGTGTAACAATGTATCCAGCCAATAAAACAGATAACAATCGTTTCAAGAAAACTAAAAATTTATTTTCAAAATCATTGTCAATATGATATTTTAAATAATAAATAACAACAGGATACTTCCAAAATTCATTTGGATAAGAAGTTAATACATCTAATACTTTACTGATTTCATTGTTTGAAGACCAATGTTTCATCCTCAATTTCAATATGGTTGTTGATAACAATCCATAGATTCAAAATTGTATTGATATTATCCATTATATCTGAGTCATATAAATGTTTAAAATTATCCTTAGAATAATATTTACGAAGTCCTGGAGTTGTAGTTTTCCTATCATTCTCTTTTGCACGTAAATAAAACATATAATAATAAAATAGCTTTTGTATTGATTCATTAGCATCATTAGCATCATAATCTAATTGTTGCCAATTTTCAATAAAATCGACTTTTCTTTCTTGATTTAAACGATTATAAATTTTAGCTTTAAAAATATCTGCATCTGATAGCTCAAGTCCTCTGTCATTTAAGGTTGAGAAGATTGTTAATGCAGTATCTTGTGAGTCTGCTGTAATGGGTAATAAAATTGCTTTATTTAAAACATTATTAATAAACCAATAAAATAACTCTGGTTCAGTCGTAGCATATTCTTCAATTAATTTAACAAACAAATTATAGTTTAATGAATAATTATCTTTAGCTTCTTCTTCAGTTTCTCCACGAATCAAAATATTAGAAAAAACTTTATTTCCTTCATCATCCATAACTCTAGAAATTATTAAAGTTTTTTCATATTTGACTTTTGCTGTCAATTCGTCTTGCTCCCAAATAGAAGATTCAATTTGAGATTTAAAGTTTTTTGACTCATCTGTTTTAAACATTGATTCTAATTTGGAATATAAAGCATGTAAAAGTAAAAAAAGTGATGTGATTCTCTGTTGACCATCAATAATCTCTTGCTCATTATATTCATTTTCATAGGATACTATGGTTCCTAAAAAATAAGTGCTTTCATTATTATTTTCAGTGTATTCTACAATATCATCAAACAATGTCTGAATTTGCTCATCCGACCATGAATATTGTCTTTGATACTCAGGTATTATAAATTTTTGCTTTTTACCAGTTTCAAGCAATTGCTTAACACTTTGCTTATTTACTTCAATAGTTGTTGCCATGTCATTTTCTCCATATTTTATTTTTAAATTACAATCAATAACTCAGTCCAATCATTTTTTACATATTTTCTTTGTCTACATACATGTAGGACTATGGGGATTTAAAATTATCTATGTTATTTGTGTCTATTGGATTTTACATGCACAATTTTTAATTAACTAACCCTTACAATGCCATTTACTTTATCGAAATCCTCATCGAAGCTGAATATTTCTGGGATATTTAAATCTTGCATTGTTATGATTGCTGTACAATCTGCTGATGATAATGTGCCGTCATATTTGATAAATTCATTCATGGCTCTTTTTAGAAAGTCGTGGGTTTTGTAGACTTTATAATTGTCTTGGATGTATTGAAAAATTGTTCTTCCAACTTTTCCTCCTTTACATTTACCTATTAAATTTATTGATTCTATTATCATTGCTTCTGTGATAATTTTCTCTTGCTTAGTAAATTTATTTAATTTTTTCATGGCATCTTTGTGCCATTGGTCTTTTTCAACTGTTAGTGCAATGATAAAAGAAGAATCTACAAAAATCATTTTAACAATCCTATTTCCATTTTAATCCTTTAGCAGATCTTTTTTTAATTTCAACAGAATTATAGGGCAAATCTTCTTTTATAAGGCCAATTATATCTTCTTCTGTTACTTTTTGCGAAAATCTAATTCAACTTTACCTTTTTCATTAATTTTCCATTCAACTATAGAATCAGGATTAACATCAATCTTTTTTCTAATTTCTGATGGAATCACAGTTTGATATCTATTGTATAATTTTGTTGTTATCATATCATCACCAATAAGATATATTATTAAATCTTATATTTTATAGTTTACCATTCAAATTTTTTTTATCAGATCTTTGAAAATATATGACAAATTAAAATTAACTTCATAAAAAAAATCAAAGGATTAGTCAATAAGCTAAATAGTTATAAACTCATCAAAACCATTATCAAAGCCATGTTTAAAGAGTGTGAACAGGAAAAAGAGAAAACTGAATGTATAATAATAATTGATTAAATCTCATGATTTAAAACTTAATTTCCATTGAAAAATCTTAATTCTTTATATTTGCCTCTATGAAGAATGGGAACAATACCTGCAGTTGGAATAATATTATGTACTTTCTGAAACTCAGTTTGAGTTTGGAATGTTCCAGAATTTATTAAATGAATACCATTATACAGTTTATATTTATTTATATGAACATGACCAGTGTGCAAAATATCTGGAGTTTTATCTATTACTAAATGATCCTCAAGTTCTGATGCTAAAGGAGTCCTTTCACCATAAATTGGGGCTAAATGTCTCATTTTAAGCATTTTTTCCATTAGTAACTCATTTTTTTCATGAGACATTCCTTTAATTGTTATCGCCAAATCATCAAACCCTCGACCATGATATATGAGTGTGTTAAATCCTTCTATGTCAACTACTGCTGGATTACTTACAAATTCTATATTATTTAACTGATAAAGAGACTTAGCATATTTTTCTGGAATAGCTGTTTGTGGTTCAGCAACCCTTGATGCATCGTGGTTTCCAGGACCAAGAATAATTTTAACATCTGATCTAATCTTTCCAAGATAATGTGCTGCTTCTTCATATTGATCTGCAATATCTTTAATAGATAACTCTTTATCTTGATTTGGATAAATTCCAATACCATCAACAAGATCACCAGCTATTATTAAATATCTAACATCTTTTCCCATAATAATTTGTTCATCAGTTCCAAAATCTCCATTAATCCAATTTATAAAATTTGAAAATGAATCATCTAAGAAGTTTAAGCTTCCAATATGAACATCTGAAATAAAAGCTATTGAAAAATCCATTGTTTTATCAGCTATTCTTTTAACTCCAGGATAAACAATCTTTGATGAAATAGCCAAATTTCCCTTCTTTTCACCGATTAAACCAATTACTTCATCTTTAACCAAATTTTCAGATTCACTGAAAAGGTCTTTATTATCTTTATGGAAGAGAATTGGGATTACACCAGTTTCATCTTCCAAATCCATTATTCGATGACCATTTTTTGTTGTTTTAATATCATTTACCATACCGATTATATTAAAATCTTTGCTTCCTACAATATCTTTTATTTTTTGAGGAACTTTAAATTCTGCCCTTTTATATAGTATGTTCGACAATTTTTCAAATCTATTAGTAAAATAGCTAACAAAATTACCAATTTCACCATTTGTATATGACTTATTGGTGGTATCTTGAATAATTTTAAAGTTATAGTCTACATCAATACTATTTAAATTTCTAAAACATTGTGAAGGATCAAAACTGTTAATTTGATCTTGATTTGAACTTTTCTTAATTATTGTGCTTTGATAAGGATTTTCATTAGGATTAAAATTTTGATTATCAATATTTTGGTTAGAACTATCTTGGTTAGTACTACTTTGATTGATAATATTCTGATTATTAATATTTTTACTATTAATATCTTTTGTTTTAATAAAATTCTTTTCTTTATTTTCTATTTCAGCCCTATTTTTACCTAAACTACTTTCTAAATTATCATTTCTTTTATTAACATTTTTTTCATTGTCATCATTGTCTACATTATGAAACTTTAGATTATCTGATGTTCTAACACTATTTTCTTTTTTAATTCTGTTATCTTCTTGTACTTCTTGAGATTTTAAACCTAAATTCTCCTTAATTTTATTTTGTTTATTTAAGTTATTATCCTCTGTATCTAAAGATTGTTTATTATCTATGTGATCATTGTTTGTATCCTCATCAAGATACTCTGATAAAAATTCTTCATCTATATGAAATAGCTCCTTTCTTGAAAATTTGGATCTGATTTTTAATATTAAATCTGTTGTAAAAATTAAAGGATTTTCTAACTTCATTATTTGCTCATACACTTCTGGAGATATATTTATACCTTTCTCAGCAAATTTATATATTACTTCTTTCATAGAAAACCTCTTTATCTTAAATTATCTATTATACTTTTATATAATTATAATATAAAAACCTTTATAATATATAATATCAACATACTTACTTACATTTATTTTAAATTATCTTTATTTTAAATTTAGATTTTTGTATTAAATCTACTAATTTTAAATAAATTTTATTAATTTTATATCATATCAATTTTTATAAACAACATTAAAGTGAAGTAATTGATATAATAATATTAAAACTAATATAAATTAATATATACTAAGTACAATAAAAATAAAAGTAAATTCTTATATTTAATAAAATTCTCCTAATTTAATAAAACTTCAATATAAAGTTTAATAAAATTTATACATACTATATTCATAATATTTATTTTATATGGTAATTAAATTTTTATGGTTAAATTATTTAATAAATATTATAATAAAATCAATATTATTAAATTTAATAACATAATAAAGTCCAATATAATAAATTCAAGATATATAATAACAATTATTGATTTAAAAGATTAGGAACTAAGTATGTGGTGATAAGTTGAAGTCAAAACTTAAAAAAATTATTTTAGTAATAGTAATTATAATTATTCTCTTTTTTATGTTTAATCCAAGCTCAAATTCACATAGAATAGATATTGCTGGATCTACATCTGTACAACCTCTTGCTGAGATATTAGATAATACTTATTCAAAAAATCATTCTGATTTATTAATAAATGTTCAAGGTGGAGGTTCTGGAATGGGTATTAGAAGTATCCAGCAGAAAATTACAAATATTGGTATGAGTTCAGAGCATTTAACTAAGGAAGATGAAAAAGGAGTAACAGAACTTAAATTAGGTGATGAAGGAATTGTAGTTTGTGTAAACAACAAGAATAAGGTTTCAAATCTAACGAGTCAGCAGATAAAAGATATTTTTAGTGGGAAAATTAGCAACTGGAAAGATGTTGGAGGAGATAATTCTGAAATCCATGTTATCACACGAGAAGATGGTTCTGGAACAAGAACAGAATTTGAAAGTATTCTAATGGAAAATGAAAGGATTAAAAAGGATGCAATAGTTCAAAGTTCAACAAATGCTATTGAACAGTCTGTTACAAATGATGAAAATGCTATTGGTTACATTTCTTATGCTACCATTACTGATAATGTTAAAGATTTAATAATTGATGGTGTTAAAATATCTGATAAAACAATATCTGATGGTTCATATAAACTTAAAAGACCTTACATTTTTTTAATACACGACAATGAAAATGAATATGTTAAGAACTTTTTAAATTGGGTTTTCTCCTCTGAAGGTATAGAAATCATTAAACATAAAAAAATCATTCCACCTACTGAAAATGAATTAAAAACCATAAGAAACACAATAAGTAACATCTCCACTTAGAGAAATTACGAAGTAAGTATAAGCATGATTCTCTGTTAAAATGATTCTCTATTAAATATTGTGTATTATACCCTCACTTGTGAAAAAATATCTAGAAACAGTTGGCATTGAAATTCCAATATGATTTCTACAAAGCCAAAAAAAGAAAAAATCTAATTCTAACCCATCGTAAAAGTATTGTAAACAGTTTGATATTGATTATAAGTTTTGTTTAAAATATAAAAATCAGGAAAATTACAGTTATAAGTTAAAAAATAAAATTAAAAAATAAAATAAATCAGGCTAAAAGATGTCTGCTATGACATCTATCACTATTTAGCCTACCCAAAAAAAGCACCCAAAGTAATATTAGAAAAAAGAGGGCATGTCCAACAAGGAACACCTTTTGATTTCATTTTGGGTTCTAATTTCTTTTTCATGTACTTCACCTCCTCTTATCATAAATTTCATTATTTAAAGTAAGTATAGATAAGTATGAATACTGAAATTAAAATTTCTCTATTTTTTATTAATTAAGGTATTTTTGGGTTTGAAAATGGTTTGATACCATACACAATCATTTTCTTCTTGAGCATACAAACCTCTTGCAATACAACTCTCACAAAAAGTCAACAAATCACAATCACCACAAATAACCTTTTTTGGCTCTTGAACTGTGTGATAATCACAACTACCTATCCTCTCAAACAATAACAGGGGATCATCACTAAAAATATCACCTAAATTAAATTTATCAGAGTCAGGAATCATTGTACAAAGCCTAACTTTACCATTATACTTTATACTTATAAGGTTAACTCCTGCACCGCAGTTAATTCTATTCCGTGAATCATCTAATAGATATTCAGGAATTTTACGCATGAAGTCTCCGAATATTTTATCTGTTCTCTCAGCTTCTTTATTAAACTCGTCAATATTATCTAATGTGAAATCCAGCCCTTGATCCTTAGCTCTTCCAATTGGCATAATGGTTCCAACACGGAAAGAATCCGCACCATAATCTTTAATCATTTTAACAGTGGGATAAATATCTTTAACATTATCTGGAGTTATTAGCATCGAGCCACAGACAGGAACACCAATTTTAATAAGTTTTTTTATGTTATCAAGAACAAGATTAAAATAACCTGTAGTATTAGTAAACCAATTCATATATTCTTCTCTATAACTATAGAGAGAGATAGGTAAACTTAGATTATTATAATTGGTTAGAAAATTGATATGGTCTTTAACCAGTGAACCATTAGTTATGATACTAACATGAGAAAAATTATTACAACAGTAATCTATAATCTTCCTGATTTTTGGATGAGAAAATGGTTCACCACCAGTTAACTCAATAGCAGGATCAAAATCCTTAACAAAATCCAAAAAAGATATCAATCCATCGTCATCAATAAACTCATTATTATATGGATTACTATCATTATAACAGTGTCTACATTTATAATTACAATAATTAGTTAGTTCAATTGAAAAAAGATTAGGTATCTGCAGGTCAGAAGAACCTCTGATAGGTAAATACGATTTATTTAAAGGTTTATCATTAATTTTAAAAATAGGATTATTATAAATAAAACTTTCAATAATATTATTAATCTCATCAATGCTCATATCATAAGTCTTTGACAAGTTATTAGCAATATCCCTAAAATTATTCACCCCATCAATGTTTTTAATAATATTTAATGCATCTTGATTAATCTCCAAGGTTTCACCTATTTTTTTAGAATCACCAGATGATGAAACATTGTTAACATGCAAACCAAGATTAATACTGTAGCCATCAGCTAAAACAGGATACTTATCATTTAACATAAAAAAATAAACCTCCATTTTAAAAAATTGATTATTATCTATCTCCCATGTGGTTTCCAGATATAGATTTTATAAATTATGAAACTTCCATAATTAACCTAATTTGGTAGTAGTATATAAATGTGTTGATTATTATCTATCTCCCATGGTTTAATTTGAGTATTAAGAAGCCTGAAATTTATGCACAAATGAAGTTATTTACAATGATAAAGGATTAATGGTGGTGTGAAACCTATGAAATACGATGATTATTCAAAATAAGCCTAAAAATGATGAATTAATCATCATATAAGAAAATGAGGAAATATTTTTTGACTCTTAAAGAATTTAAATAATATAGAATTTAAGTAATATAATAGCTAAATTAGTTTAATTAATTTAAAGTTTTTATGGCTATGTATATATACTAAAAAAAATATATATTAAACTTGTTTGCAGTTTATTTGATTTAATTATATGACTATTTTTATTTATTTTAGCTATTTTTTTATATCAACAATATTTACTTAAATTAGAGTTCATAGATTATAATTTAAGTAATAGTAATTTAGTTAAATCTAATTTTAAAAAATAATAATTAATAATTCTTGTAATTTATTAAGCAATAATTTTAACCTAAATATAAAATAATAAAACATTTATCAAATCAAGTATCTTATCAAAAAAAGTCTATTTTCAACAAGACTTGAAAACTAAAATCCAATGTGTTGATGTTGGTTTAGAAAGAAATAAGATCTTTTTATCATAACCAATGTTTATATTAGATCAAATAATTTATGTAAAATAGTTCAAAATGGAGAAAAAATTAATGAAAGAACAATTATCATTCAACGATTTTATAATATCTGATGACATTAAAAAAGCTGTTAAAAACTTAGGATTTGAAGAACCAACCCCAATTCAGAGTTTAACTATACCTGAAATATTAAAAGGTAAAGACATAATTGGTCAAGCACAAACTGGAACTGGGAAAACAGTATCCTATGGGATACCATTACTTGAAAAAATATTTATATCTGATAGATCACCTCAAGCTATTGTTATCTGTCCAACTCGTGAATTAAGTATTCAAGTAGCTGAAGAATTAGTGAAACTATCTTCTTTCATGAAAAAAATATCTATTCTACCTATTTACGGTGGTCAGTCTATTGGAAGACAGATAAGAGTACTTAATAAAGGAGTTCATATTGTAATAGGCACACCTGGAAGACTCATAGATCATATTAAAAGAAAAACATTAGATCTATCAGGAATTGAAACTGTTGTTTTAGATGAAGCTGATGAAATGTTAAATATGGGTTTTAGAGATGATATCGAAAGTATTTTAGTTAACACTCCAAAAAAAAAGCAGATATTACTTTTTTCGGCTACAATACCTAACGATATAAAGAAATTAGCTAATAAATATCAGAATAACCCAGAACACTTAAGAATAGCTCAAAATTTAATAACAGTTCCTGAAATAGAGCAAATATACTTTGAAGTTAGAGGAAATAAAAAATTAGATCTTTTATCTCGTTTAATTGATACTTATGATGTAAACACAGGTTTAGTCTTCTCAAACACAAAACGAAATGTTGATAGACTTGCTAAAGATTTGAAAATCAGAGGATACAGTGTTGGTGGTATTCATGGGGATTTATCTCAAAAACAAAGAGATATTGTTATGAATAAATTCCGTAAAGGAAAAATAGATATTTTAATAGCTACCGATGTTGCAGCAAGAGGTATCGATGTTTCTAATGTTGAAGCTGTTTTCAACTATGATGTTCCTAATGATAATGAATACTATGTACATCGTATTGGTCGAACAGGCAGAGCAGGAAAGTCAGGTTATGCTTTTACCTTTGTATCTGGAAAAGAGATTTATAAACTAAGAGACATCCAAAGATACACAAAAACAAGCATTAAACAAGGGAAAATACCTTCTGTTGATGAAATAATAAATATGAAATCTACTCTTGTTTTAGATAAGGTCAAAGACATTATTGATGGAGAAAATTTAGATAAGAATATTAAAATGATTGAATCTTTAATAGAAGATAATTACACTTCTGTGGATATCGCAGCTGCACTTTTAAAGATAATAAATGATAAATAAATCTGATTAATGTTGTAAAAGAAAATTCTTTTTATTTTAATAACTTTTTAATAAAAATTTTTAATAAAATACTATAAAAAAATTGGTAAAACATTAAAATCAAAAAAGAACAGTTTTATAGTAAAAATTAATGGATAATAATCACTGCTGTCAACTTAAAGCAATAAAACTCTAAGTCTTAAAATATTTAATTAATATTTTTATAATTTAAGTACTTTAAATCAAATTTAATAACAACAAATTTTTAATAAAATTTATTATCTTGACAGCATTGGGATAATAGTTAAATTTCATCTCCTTTATTCCAATTAACAATCCCATATATTACACATAAAACCACAGATAAAATTAAAAACAGAAATCCGCTTAAAACCCAAAGATCAGGTATTCCTAAAAACATTTTAACACCTTATTTTCACTAAACACAATATTTTCATTAAAATTTTTATTATTTTTATAAAATTCTATTAAAATCCTGCATAACATTTGTCAAGTTTTTCTTTAGATAATGGTTTTGTAAATAAACTTACTACAATAGTAAATACAAATGATATAGGTACAGATATTAATATTGGATCAACAAAAGACCATGGGCATGTTTGAATAAGTGGGCATATTCCTGTTAAGAATTTACAAATACCAATTCCTTCTGCTGTACTTTTAAATATAAAAATTATCCTCCAGAAATAATTCCTGCAATAGCACCAGCTTTTGTAGTTCTTTTCCAAAATAATGCACAAATATAAACACTTAAAAATGCCGCAGCACAAATTCCATAAAAAAAGATGTTCCAATAGCTACAACACTACCAGGTAAAATTAAACTTAAGAAAAATGCTAAAATTACAGCTATAAGTATTCCAATTCGAGTTAATAAAATAGATTCCAGGTTTTTATTATCTTTTAAAGTTTCATATATGTCTCTACCTATGGAAGTTCCTTGAGCATGATATTGGGAACTTAATGTAGACATTGCAGCCGCTAAAAGAGTTACTAAAAAAATATAAACAAACCATTCTGGAAGAGCCAGATTAATAAATGTAGGAATAATTTTATCAATATTTCCTCCTACTGCATCAACAGCTATTTTTCTAAATTTATCAAAAAAATAAATGTTAGATGATGAGCCTACTATATATGCTGTTCCTGTAGAAACTGATATAAATAATCCACCGATTAAAACCGCCCTATTTAATTCTTTATCAGATTCAACTGTCATAAATCTCACAGCTAATTGTGGTTGAGCTAATACACCAATTCCAACACCAATAATTATTGTAGAAACTAAATTCCACCAAAAAGGGCTGTTTAATTCTGGGAATGTTGTCCAACCTGTTCCACCTAATGATTGTGCACTTGATGAAAACAAAGGTGCCATGTTTGTTAAAGTTGTATGTGCAAAATTTACTCCTCCAAACATCCAATAAGTAAACACCAATAAAAATATCATTCCTAAAAACATTATAGCTCCTTGAACAGCTTCAGTATACATGACACCTTTAATTCCACCGAAAATAACATAAATTATCGTTTTTATAATATATAATTTATAAAAAGTCTCTAATACTACAAATTAAAATCATAGGGAGGGTTTGAATAATCGAAACATTTATATAGTAACCAGCACTATTTGGGAATGAGGAGTTTCATAATATTTATAAAATATAGTTTGTGATTTTTTGATAAGGTTAATAGAAACTCTTTAAAATTAATATATTGAGGTGTTTATTGATATTTAAGAAAATAATTTTATTAGGTGTACTAGTTTTGGTATTAGCAGTAAGTGTTAGTGCAAATACACTAACTAATAATATGATGTTTAAGCAAATATTCTTGTTAAGTTTAATTTGCTATTAGTTGGGGTGCTTTTGCACTATTAGATTAATTATAGTAGAAGGTAGAATATATATGAAGAAAAAATTAGAACCAAGAATAATGGCAGAATTTCCTCCTTGCGCTCGTTGTGGGGTGTGTTTTGTTGAGAGTTTTGGTAGTTTTGTAATGATGAATTAAATAAGTAGGAGGTAAAAAAACAATGAAAATGAATAAATTATTAAGCATAATAATCCTTAGTCTAATGATTCTTAGCTGTCTTGGAGCAGTATCCGCTAAATCATATACGTATGATTGGTATCTTAAAGGAGGTGAAACCTATAAGGTTAGCGACTTAAATCATTATTATAGCTCTGATTGTAAGCATGTTATATGGAACTTATATGATATGGGTTTAGTTAGTAGTAGACATTTTGAATGGGATGGATTAGGTTATATTATACCGTCAGAGTGTTTCTTTACAGTTGATGAGGATGCCCCAACGACTGAATGGATGTATAAAGCTCACCACGAGTTCTGGGATGGTGATGATGATTATTATAATGTCCATATTGTTCCAAAAGAATTTATATATGGTTGGTTTATTGGGGGAGGTTTAACTTATAATGTATCTGACCTACCAGGTTATAATGATTATGCTAAGTCCTTGATTGCTTCACAATTAGAGGAAAAATGGTATATTATTGTTAATGAACATGATGACTCTGGTAATATTAAAAGTTTCTCAGTTCCATATGGTGTGGGTAAATCATATCGAGTTGATAATGAGCTCTTTGAGGCTAATTACACTGTTGGAAAGCATGTTGGAGATAAGGATTTGTATTATGTTACCTGTTTTTAGTATGAATTGTATTTAAAAAAAACGCTTTTTTTAGTAAAAAATGTGAGATTTTAGAAATGAATAATATAATAAGGAAGTGATTAAATATGATGTTAAATAAAAGAATACTCACAGTAGCACTCTTAGCAATGTGCTTGATAGGATTCAGTGCGAGTGAAGTATCAGCAAAACAACATGATTATTATTGGACATTTCATGAGGGAGATAAACTTACGCTTTGGGAGTACCTAGTGTGTGCTGGTACTATTCATTATTACACATTTTTAAACGATTACTCTATAGATCTTCCTAGTTACGATGGTCTGTGGTTTTTTCGGAGGTTTGGAAAGGAATTTTTAAGTAATTATTCTGAGTCTTATAGTATGGGATTTCCCCATACAGAAGCTATTGGTTTTTGTAAAGCGGGTGATTATGTATATAAAGAAGATGAGTGGTATTGGCTCGATCCTAATTATTATCATGTGAAAGTTATTCCAAAAGTATTAGATTTTACTTGGTTTCTTGTAAGAGGTACTACCTATCAAGTATCTGATTTACCAGGTTATAATAGTTATGCTAAGTTCCTGATTGCTTCACAATTAGAAAAAACTTGGTATATTACTGTTAATGAACATGATGACTCAGATAATATTAAAAGTTTCACAGTTCTATATGGTATGAGTAGTGCTTATGATTGTTCCTTTAAGGCTAATTATACTGATGGGAGATATGATAGGAGTGATGATATATATAATATCCGCTTTGTGTATTAATTAAATAATATAATAATATTTTTATAATATATATAATACACAATATTTTTTTTTTATTCTTTTATATATTCCCCACATATATTCCTTTTTATATCCATCAACACTCCAATATATAATGTTCTCTTTTCATTGTGATATTTTATCACTGCCTTTCACAGAAACAATACCGATCAAAGCACCAATAATCAAATTAAGTATAGTGAACATCTTTTGATTAAATTCTGCTGGTATGAAGTAACTGATGACCAGTATGAATCCTGCAAATATTATTAGGCTGCATAGTACGATTAGTTGCATTAATTCTTTCAATTCCATAAGTTACACGGCTTTTTATTTTCTTTTAAAAATAATACAAGACGGTTGGCTGATTTGAGCACACCATGACTCCACCTCATACATACCACGCCAAACCAAACCATCACTCAACGAACCAAGGTCATACACAGACCCGTTATCAAAGTCAACAGCCCCTTCACGGAAATAATGCCCCCAAGTAGATTTATACATCCCATGGAGGATGACCGCGGAGTCTTTAGATGCGATGAGTTTAGCTAACCCACACCAGCGTAAATCGGATAAATTCTGTTCTGTGATATCCAGATCAGGTGTGTATTCGTTTCTTAATTTATAAAATATGTCATGACCAGCACCATTATAACTTAACCAGCCCCTACTCATCGCATCTTCTGTAATTGATGATTCTGATAAATCCAAATCATTCATTTTATACACTACTCCACAAAAACTATGAATGCTGCAATTATGGAGAGAACTAAAAGAGATATGTGAAAATTAATGAAAAGTGTAGTTTCCATAAATCTTGCAGCTCCAATAAGAACTACTGCAGCATAAATTGGCATTCCAAAGAATATTATTCCACCACTGAAATATTGGATAAATTTACTATTAAATCTTCTTGATAAAAATTCTGGAAATGTTAATGAACCTAAATTATGTCCCCATTTTGCGAGTTCTTTTACCCATCAGTATAAATGCAAGGAAAATTCCAACGAAAATGTTTAAAGCTGCCAACCACAATAGACTCATACCAAATTTTCCTGCAATGCCACCAAATCCAACAATAGCTGCAGTACTAATAAAAGTTGCACCATAACTTAATGCCATTATAATTGGATGTGTTTTTCTTCCTGCAAGCATAAATTCTTCTGAAGAATTTGTATGTTTCCAAGCTAAGTAACCAACATATCCTACAAGAACAAAGTAAATTAAAAAAATAATAATTAAAAGCATAAAATTCATATATAAACCTCTATTTTATAGTGTAAGACAGATTTTTGTATTCTAATAATTCATTATAGTTCATGGCATATTTTTAACAGTTAAATTATTAATATTATTTGATTAAATTTTAATTTATTATATTTCAACTCTTATTTTTTAAAAATATTATTTATAATTAGTATAATATAAAAATAAAGATTAATTAATAAATTTATTAAAAATATAAAATATTTTATAAAAAAAATAGATATATTTTAAATAATTGTGTTTATTTTTCAAGTGTATATGTTAGAAAATTAATTAAAGTGAATATTCAACATAACAACTATATTTCAAGAATTAATTCTGTTGTTCTGTCAATTAAAATATCTGTAACTGAGTAAATAGCTAATTCTTCTTTAGAAATATTGTAAATATTTTTTAAAATACTTTCATCTCCACTTAAAACATTATCATCTCTTTTAAATACATTTGAAAGCTCATCTAAAAAATAATCTGGAGAATTAATTAAAACCGCACAAATATCCATTTCTCCTTCTTTAAGACCAATAATATCTAATGCTTTTGAAATCTGTCTTGTAGCCGTTACTCTAAGACATATCTCTATCCCAATATCATTGGCAATGTTTAATCTATTTTTAAAACTATTAAATCCATGGATTATTCCATGTTCAAGATGCTTAATTCCAGCAATTGCTTTAGCATCCATTAATTGAATTATTCCACCATCACAACAACTGTCTTGGATATTATCAACAATCTTTAATGTATCATCAATATTTTGAATATCGCCTTTAAACCCAGCTATTGTTATTCCATCTAAAATACTAAAATCAATGTCTTTCATAAAAATCTTTAAATAATATTAATTCCCTTAATTAAAAATTATATTAATCTTATATATTATAAAAATATTAAATTTATAGTGGATCCTATTAGTATAATGCAATAGTATAATATAATCTATAATATATATAAATTATTATATAAAGATATTGTGTATGAATTATCAATTTTTAGATGAGCATTGAATATATAGTGTTTTATGAAGTTAAGTTTTGATTTTTAATATTATCTTATTAAAATCAATTTAATAAAATAAATTTATCATTGATAATTAAGTTACAACTAAGCTATATTTAAGACTAAATCTAAAATCTTATATTACTCGTGTTTATATGAATAACAATAAAACTACTGAAGGTGTGGAACTTTTACTTGGAGATCCTAAGAAAGCTATCTGGAAACTGTCTTTACCTACAATAATAGCTATGACTATCACTTTCTCTCATCATTTTATTGATGGAATATGGATTGCTGGATTAGGAAAGAATGCAATAGCAGCTATTGGTTTTATAATGCCAATATTTCAAATCACAATAGGGCTTGCAAATGGTATTGGGGCTGGTGCAACAGCAGTTATATCAAGATATATCGGTGAGGATAATAAAAATCAAGTTGATAATACTGCTTTTCATGTTTTATTACTGATAATAATTATTTCAATAGTAATTGATATAATAGCAATTTTATTTCTCAAGCCAATAATTTTATTTTTAGGAGCTGGAGAAACAGCAGATTTAGCATACCAATATACCATGATTTTTTTAATAGGATTTATTTTCGTGAATTTCACAACAATATCCTGCGGAATTTTAAGAGGAGAAGGTAATGTTAAAAAAGCCACTTATGCTATGATCCTTGGAGCTATTTTAAACATGATCCTTGATCCAATATTAATATATTATTTCTCTTTTGGAATGGTTGGAGCAAGTCTTGCATCTATTCTATCGTTTTTTATTGCTTCATTGTTTATAATTAAATGGTTTAAGAAAGATACATATGTTAAATTTTCATACAAATCATTTAAATTGGATAAAAAAATAATTAAAAGGCTGTTATCAGTAGGATTACCTGTAGGAGCAGAATATACAATTTTTTCAATTTTGACAATCGTTTTCAATATGATAATATTAACTGTATCTGGGATTAATGGAATAGCTATTTATTCAGCTGGTTGGAGGGTCTTCATGCTTGTAACAGTTCCAATTATGGGAGTATCTGCATCAATAGTGCCTGTTTTAGCAGCATCCTATGGTGGGAGAAAATACGAAAACTTTAACATAATATTAAATTATGCAATAAAACTTGGGACAATTATTGGATTTATTATTTTAAGTATTATTTTTATCTTTGCAGACCAAATAGCTTATATTTTTGCATACACAAATCAAACTTCAGAATTTTTAGAGGGTATTAGTACTTTTCTAAGAATAGGTTCATTTTTTATAATGTGTGTACCTTTAGGCTCAATTGCAGCATCATTTTTTCAAGGATTGGGAAGAGGTTTAGACTCCTTAATTTTAACATTTATCAGAGAGTTACTTCTAATATCTATTTTTGCTTATATATTTGCCATTACACTTAATTTTGGAATAATTGGTGTTTGGATAGGACTTGTTATTGGATCTATGATTGGAAGCTTAATGAGTCTTGCATATTCTAAATTATTTATTAAAAGTTTCTTAAAATCAGTTTAATATATTAATTTTTTTTTATATAAATTGCATAAATCTTTTAAAAATATGTATGAAAATAATAATAAAAATAAATTAAAGATTATTTTAATAAAAAGGACTGAAATGGAAGGACTGAAATGGAAATAATAAAGTACGATGGAAAAAATTATAAAGAAATTATTGAAAGATCACAGAATGATGTTAACAACATTCTCCCCACAGTAAAAGAAATACTGAATAATGTAAAGCTAAATGGAGATTCAGCCATTAATAAATATTGTGAAAAATTTGATAATGTTAGTCTTAATGAATTTAAGGTTACAAATGAAGAAATAAAAGAGAGTTACAATAAAATTGATGATAAACTTCTCAAAGCAATTAAACAAGCTATTTCAAACATTGAAAAATTTCATAGACTACAAATGCCAAAAGAATGGTGCAAAGAAATAAACAAAGGTGTGATGACTGGGTTAATAATTAGACCAATTGAGAATGTAGGATGTTATATTCCAGGAGGAAAAGCTATTTATCCATCAACCGTACTTATGACCATTGTTCCTGCAAAAATAGCTGGAGTCAGCAGAGTAATTTGTTGCAGTCCTCCAAACTCTAATGGCAAAATAGCTGATGTCATTTTAGTGGCTGCTGATTTAGCAGGAGCAGATGAAATTTATAAGATTGGTGGAGCTCAAGCTATTGGAGCAATGACTTATGGAACAGAAACAATAGAAAAAGTAGATAAAATAGTTGGTCCAGGAAACATATTTGTTACAGGAGCAAAGAAATTAGTTTATGGTGAAGTAGATATTGAATTTGAGGCAGGACCATCTGAAATTTTAATAATAGCAGATAAAACAGCCAATGTAGAATATATAAGTTATGATATCCTCTCACAAGCAGAACATGACCCTAATGCATCTTGTTATTTAGTCACTGATGATGAAAAAATAGCTATTGAAGTAAAAAAGAAGATATATGAAATAATTAAAAATACTGAGAGAAGAAAGATTATTGAAGAATCTCTTAGTAAGTATGGTAAAATAGTTTTAACCAACACTCTAAAAGAATCTGTTGACTTATCAAACAAATATGCTCCTGAGCATTTAATAATCATGACTAAAAATAATGAAGAAGTTTTAAAAAATATAAATAATGCAGCTTCAATATTCTTAGGTGAATACTCTCCAGTTGCAGCTGGAGATTATGGCTCTGGAACAAACCATGTTTTACCAACTGGTGCCAGTGGAAGAATGTACTCTGGACTCTCTACAGAATCATTTTTAAAGAAACCAACAGTTCAAAAAATTACTTATAATGGTTTAAAGAATTTAAGTGAAACCATAATTCCAATAGCAGAACACGAAGGTTTTTATGCTCATGCAGATTCTGTAAAAATTAGATTAAAAAAAAATAAAAAAGCTGATAAAGAATAATACAAAAAGAGGGTATTGCACAATCATTTTCATTATATTCACTAATTCTGATATTCATAATTATGAACATAATAAGTATTTAGTTTAAGATCTTCAAGTACGGTTTCACTATCTCTATCATCATAAATCTCATCATCTTACATTTAAGCAGTGAATAATCTTTCCAAAGCATCTTCATGTAAAAAATCCTCCTTAACAATAATCTTCTTATTCAAACCAGCATTAGCCCCATATTTAGAACCATAAATAGCAACACGGCTTAAATTAAGCACATCATCCTCTTTAGCCAATTCAACAATAGATTTAAAAACATAATTAAGTCATTATGTTCCTTTTTAAACCTGATGATAGTTGAATGGCTGACATTTTGGTTTGACATTTGATAACCAGATAAATACATGTAAACAACATCTTTTTTAACTGTTTTAGCTAACCTATGAATTGAAAATGCCATCAACAGCACCAAATATTATTATAGTTAGAATCATATTCCATACTATAATTAAATTGCCATGCTTAAATTTATGGACTCTCTCATGCTTTTTCAACTCTTTTTTGCACATTTTTGTGCTTTTCATGATTCTACGGCTTTTTCCACTGAAAAACATTTATCCGCTGGTTCAACATGATATTCAGCTCCATATTCATTAAATAATAAAAAAATAGATAAACATACTATTTAAAAACTACTATTTTACTTATAACATAGTTCAAAACAATGACAACTATTTGACTAATCACTTTTGCAACAAAATAAGAATATAAACTATGGAGAAAGAAAAATAAGCCCATATCCACTATTCCAGTGAATACTCTTCCACTCATAAAAAAAGTAAGCTCAATGTGTATCTTTTTATTCTTACTTTCAAATACCCAAATTTTATTTGTAATATAAGCAAATAATATTGAAAGAATAACTGCAATTCCATTTGAAATCATGATTTCAACATGTAAAAAATCAAAGAAGAATACAACAGAAAATATATTAACTATGAATGTCAAAATGCCAAAAACAACATATAACATGAACTCCTTATTTTTTAATAATGAAAATATCTTATTTATCATAATATCATTATATTTTGAGTAATTCTTGATAATATTAGAATCGGTGAAATATTCAACTGTGTAAAAAATTAAATGGGTAGCAATTTAATGCCGACTAAGAAATAAATCCAAAAGTGTTATATGAACATAATATTTAAATGGGAGAAAGGAGATTAGTAATATCATGAGTATATAATACTTATATTGGAATAGCATATAAATATATCGATATTGTGGCACTGTAAAGTCAGACGAGAATTAATATGAGTTGATTATATTGGCAATTTCTTCTGCTGTTTACCTTTATTCATTCCCAAGTGAACTTCATCAATATATATAACTTCAATATTTTTAACATTGCTATCCAAACCGTTATATTTTGACCATCCAACTTTAGAATCTTTAGCTTTAAATAAAACTACATCACTATCATAAGGTTTTGGACTGTATTTAAAAGCAGACTTTCCCAACAAATTATTTTTATGTGCAAATATTTTAAAATCCTCAGCTGCAAATTCTCACCATTTTCAAGAAGAGTTTTAATATCCTTATTTGCTCTTTCTGCTGCATTTTTAATAGGGTCATTGATAACTGTCATTTTAATATTGCTATAAAACGTTGGATCCAATAAATATAATTTAATTACTTTTTCACCATTTTCTTCTAATAATCTTGCAATCTCATAGGCTATAATTCCACCTAGTGACCAACCACCAATATAATAAGGTCCTTCATGCACAATTTTTTTAACATGTTTTATATATTGTTTTGCAACAGAATTTATTGACATCAAAATTTCATCATCTTCATAGTATGGGAATTCTAACACATAAAAACCTTGATCTTTATTTATGTGTTTAGCCAACTCTGTGTACAATATACTCCCACCAGCACAACTATGAACAAAAAATAAAGGAGGCTTAACATCACTTGAATTAAAAGTGAAAATAGGATCATAACCTTCATCTTCTATAAATTTAAGCAAAGATAACACAGTACTATGAGTTCTAAAAACTCCAAAATTAACTATTTGTTTATTAAGAATTTTATTTATCTTAATCAGTAGTTTACTTGCCTGTAGGGAATCTCCACCTAAATAAAAAAAGTCATCAGTAATAGAAATCAAATTTTCATCTAAATTTAATATTTCACTATAAGCCTTCACCAATAACTTTTCAGTATCATCTCGAGGAGCAACATAAAACCTTTCTAGATTCTTTTCCTGAAATAATTCAACAATATTTTCAGGAACGATGTTTTGCCTATCTATTTTCCCACTATTATTTAAAGGAATCTGGTCAATAGCTTGAATAACAGAAGGTATCATAAAATCAGGTAAAACTTCCTTTAATTTAAATTTTATGAAATCCTCATAAAATACTTTATCAGAGACATAACCAAGATATAATCTTGTATCATCAGCTATTTTTGTTATTTTAGATGCATTAAAACTCGCACAAACTGCTCCAGTTATCCCCCCTATTTTTAATATATTCTGCTCTATTTCACT
The DNA here is from genome assembly GCA_031280375.1 of Candidatus Methanovirga procula. GTDB lineage: Archaea > Methanobacteriota > Methanobacteria > Methanobacteriales > Methanobacteriaceae > Methanovirga > Methanovirga procula. The sequence continues at coordinate 21,875 of JAITGU010000019.1, forward strand.
TGGATCTACCCTATACCCCTTAAGGTTTATCATAAAATCTTTTCTTTGATAATAAACTAAATCATTATTCTTATTGTAATAAGCAAGATCACCAGTTCTGTATAATATTTTATCATTCTCTGATTTAGAAAAATGGTTAGGTACAAATTTTTCTTTAGTTAATTTCTCATCATTAAAATAACCAAGAGCAATGTTTCCAGAAACACAAATCTCCCCAATAATATCCCTCTCAGTTATCTCATTATCATTTTTATCTAACAGAAAAATATCCCAATATTTAAGGGCTTTTCCTATGGGTACTCTATCATATAACTTATCCACACTAAAAAAACAAGAAAATACACTTGTTTCAGTGGATCCATAGCTATTTAATATTTGAGTTTTCTCACTGTAAATGTTAGAAGCCCTGTCAGCAGACAATACAATCGTTTTTAAAATGTTACTCCCATATTTTAAGAAAATTTGGGCCAATTGTGGCGGGAAAAACCCAAAACTTATGTTATTTGATAATATATACCTTATAAGCCATTTTATATCCATAATCTTATCAATATCTATAATATGTATGGTAGAACCTTCAGATAGGGGAAGAAACATACAAACTTGACCTGCAGCAACAGCGAAAGATGATAAATTTAAAACATCGGGAATTGTATCTATAACTTCAAAACAAGCATTTTTCATTAAATAAAAGTTCTTATGAGAAAGCATAACACCTTTAGGTATGCCAGTTGTGCCTGAAGTCCAAATCACAGCAGCCAAATCATCAAAACTATTATTCTTTAAAAAATAATCAGTACTGGGTTCATTATCATCATCAATAAATAATAAAAAATCATCATCAATTATCACTGATGAATTTATGTCATTAAGAATTAATTTAGCTCTTTCCACAGGCTTCTTATCTATTATTGTGTATGCAATCCCTAATTTCCAACAAGCAAACATAGAAGCAATAACCTGGGGACTTCTATCTAAAACAATAGGAATAATATTATCTATTTGCTCAATTTTCCCAGATAAACGAACAGCTATTTTATTCACTAAATCATCTAATGCCTTATAACTTATTTCTTCAACTTCGTCTTTAATAGCTAAATCATAAGGCTTAACTTCCACATTTTCCAAAAAATCTTGAAGTATAGAACCCATAAAAAATCTTCCTTCCACTTATATTATTTTACAAAGCCCGAGTATTTTTCACCCCAAAGGCACTGACTCCCTAATTTATTATACATTATAAAACCTTTAACAATACAATTAGAACAAAAACTAAGATGTTGACATTGCCCACAAACCATAATCTGTGGAACATCCATCTTATCAAATCCAAATTTCTCCATTCGCAAAAAAACAGATTTTAAATCCTCCTCTAAAACATTACCCATATTGAAAAAACTATTAACATCAATTGGACAAAGTTTAACCTTCCCTGTTGAAGTCACACTTATACTTCTAAGCCCAACACCACAATTACCCTTCCTAAAAGCATCATTTTTACTATTTTCAATCATTATCTGAAATTCCTCTGATTTCATTATCTGAAATTCCTCTGATGTAAACATATAATCCCTAAATTCATCAACAAACAATCGGTACTTATCTTCAAACTCAGAAAGACTATCTTCAGAGAAAATATAATCTTCATAATCAATAGCCCTTCCAATTGATGTTATGATACCTATTTCAAGTTTAGAAGCCCCTAATTTTCGTGATAACTTTGCAACATCCACCATATCATCCATATTGTAAGGAGTGCAAATCATAGCCACCTCAACATTAACCCCTTCACTTGCAACTAAAGAAATCACTTCATTAACCCTATTAAAAGCACCAGACTTACCAACAAAATCATCCATATACTCAAATGTGCTGCTGTTTAATGTTAACCTCAAAGTAATCTTATCTTTATATTTTTTAAAAATATCTATATGTTTTTCATTAATCAAAGTACCATTACTTAGAATTATGATTTTTTTGAACAGTTTAGAAGCCTCTTCAACAATCTCGTTAAATTGGGGATGAAATAAAGGTTCACCACCACTCAAATTAAGAGTGTTCACCCCCATATTGCTCATTTGTCTTAAAAAGCTTATTAATTTAGTGCTGTCTATAAAATCATCCTGTAAAGAAGAAGAATCATTGAAACAATGTTTACAATTCCAATTACAAAAATCTGTAAGCTCAAAAAGCAAATGCAACGGAGATTGTAAATCTTTAGAACCAGTTATAACAATCTCTCGAGGTTTGGGTTCATCGAAAATGTCAAGATATTTATTATTGAGAATGAAAGAACTCACAACATCTTTAATCTCATCATAATCTTCACCATATTTAGAAGACAAATTATGAGTTATTTTATCAATACTACTTAAACCATCGCATTCAAGGAAAATATTAGTTGCATCTTCATTCAATGAAATGAAATATGAAACATTCTTACTCTTATACAAAAAAGACAAAGTTGAACCAAAATGTAAACAATATCCTTCTTTTATCACAGGAAAGCACATAAAAACCATACCTATAAAAAATCATCGTATAAACTAACAAAACTATTTAATTTTAGTATATTAATAATAAATTCCAATATCAACACATATTAAAATTTAGTCTATAGAAACTCTCTTTATTATATTAATTAAGAATTATATTTCTAAGAGGCTGTTGTGCAATTATTTTTGTTTAATTACTATTTATACTAAATTAAACAATATTTAATATACAAATCATTAATTACTGAAAATCCTTTGGATTTTCATAATTACAAAAATCTTTGATTTTTGGTAATTAAAAATTTTTTAATATATATTAAAAGAAATTTCATTCATTAAAATAATTGTGCAACAAGATCTCTAAAAAAAATTAAAAAATAATATTATTAAAAGTACAAAGTATTATTGTATTAAAAGAAACATTCCAACTAAAGACACAATACAACGACCTTGTACTTCAATCCTCACTGGATTCATACCATGTAACTAATCTACATAGTAACATTTAGCACTATCCATCCATGACACATGCATATACTTCAGTTATTATTGGATTCATAGTTCCACCTCCTTACTTGAACAGGTCAAAAAGCATTTCAAATGCTTTCTTTTTGAAGTTTTATGCAAACCTCAAAATCATAACCTTGTGAGAGTTTCTATTAACTTATCAAAATATCATGCATTTTGATAAGATTTATAAATTTTAAACTCTCATATTAGCCTAATGTTGTGGTAGTATATAAAGATGTCGATTATCCACACCCTCACTTATGGTTTTAACTTGAGTATTAAGGACTCTTATAGATTATATATTGTATAAGTAGTAAATTATTAACAATTTGATGGATTAATCAGAGTTGAATTAACCCCCCTATCTTTACATGAATAAACAAAGTAGATTCTATGCACCAATGAAAACTAAGTTATTTTACAATGGATAAAAGATTATGATAGTGTGAAACCTATAAAGACAATTATGGTTCTTTAAAAAAGCTTAAATGCGGGAATTAATCATCCAGAGGAGAAAAAAATATATTTTTAATCAATTTTAAAAAAATGAATGTGCAGCATTTAACTTAATCCAACTACTGAGTACTCCTAAGAAAAATTTACTCATATCAACGATAGCTATGAAAAAAATAAGGAAAAATTTTAAATAACAAGAAAATCGACCTCAAAAAGGTAAAATATACGAATTTTCAATGAAAAAATGAAAATAATAATAAAACATCAGACATAAGTTAAGTCTGTCTTACCATTATTTTCACATGAAAAAATAAGACTGTATAAATCTTTATATTGAAAATAGAGCAAGTAATTTTTTAAAAACTTGAGTTGTTAGACACCCTTATTTATTAAAAATTTTTATTAAAAAGTTATTCTTAAAGATATTTAAATTTAAATTTTAAGATTATTATAATCTTTTTAAAACTATTTAATATTGGAATTTGATCAAACTTTCCTATATTTAGATAATTTATGGAACTTCAGTTCCTATTATTATATAAAACAATTTAGGAGAATCTTTGGTTTTGAAGGTCGTGAGAAACTTAGGAAACCAAGTTTTTACTATTCTTCGTTTATTTCTGAAAGAAATTTAATGAAATTTTTATAATTTAATGTTTTTAAAAGTTCGAAGGATATATTAAACTTTTTAAATATTCTAAGTTCAAAAAGTGTTTTATGAAGTTAGGTTTTTTAGTTTTTCAAATGATAAACCAGTTATGTCACTGATATCTTCTAAAGAAAAGCCTTTATCTTTTAATCTTAAAGCAGTCTGAATAAGACTTTCTATCCTACCTTCTTCAATTCCTTCTTCTTTACCTTTTTCTATACCTTCTATTCTACCTTTTTCTAAGGCTTCTTTTGCTGCATCTTCTATTCTGTATTTTTCCATCATTTCTCTTTTTTCTAATTCTAATTTTAGAAATTCTTCTTCTTCAGTCTTTGAAATCATATTTTCCTCCTTTCTATGTTTTTTATCAATTCATCCTCTTTTATAGCTTTTTCAAGTTCATCTGGACTTAACAAATCAAACAAATACATGAAAATAAGATCTATTGAATTATTAAAGTCATAATATTCCTTTTTTAACCTATCAAAGATAACAATCTCCAATAGTTTATCATCATAAACTGAATAATCTTTGGTATTTAACATTTGATACTCATGTTTATATATTTTTGGTTTCTCTTTATAAAACTTATGATTCAAAATAGCTATTGAGATTACTTTTTGGGCGTCACGATAGCTATCACCTTTTTTCAGATGAACAACACACTCTCTATCAGCATAATGTTTTATTCGGTTTTCAAGATATCTATCATAAGCGTTTTGGGCTTCTATGTGGATTATTGTGTTGTCTATGGTTTTGGTAACAATGTCTAAGCTTATTTCTTTACCTTTTTCAACATCTGCGACTGCTTCACCGTTTAGAATATCTTTTATCCTGATTTTTCTCTCAAGTATTCTCTCTGAAAAACTTTCTAATATTTCTTTTGATTCGTTTCGACCAAAAATGAGCTTGAATATCCGATCATCCATTAATTTAATATTTCTATTTCTTATATCTTTATTTTTGTTGTTTTTATTTTTCGAAGTCAGTTTATACACCTCTAAAATTAAGAATATAATTATTTTTTCATTGTTTTAAACATATAAAACAATATTAATATTATTAATACTAATTTACTATTTTTATATTATTTTATGATAAATAATATTATTTTTTATAGTATATAAATATTACTATAAAATAAATTATTAATATTATTGTAGTAGTGATTGTTAGACATCCTAAACTTTTTTAAAAATTTAATAAAAATATGTAAATGCACCGATGAATATTCAGGTTATTTACAAAGATAAAGAATTAATGGTGGTGTGAAACCTATGATGACATGACGGCTCTTCAAAAGAAGCCTAAATGTGGGGAGTTAAGTATCAGATAGAAAATGAGAATATAAAAGAATTTCAAGTAAAAAAAACTCCAAGCAAGACCCTATGCAGTGATTAAAACTGTAATTTAAATACTGGTCATACATGATTAACAACCACCCAAGAAATCAGATAGATAATTTAATGAAATGCACAGCCAAGCTTTTTAAAAACAAAAAATCAGAGATTTTTCTAAATTCTCATGCTTCGCTTGAGAATAAACAGAGAATCAAAGATTCTCCTAAGTTTCTCATTTCATTCGAAACAAACGGAACCTTCGGTTCCTAAATTTCTCATGACATTCGAAATAAACGGAGAATTAGAGATTTTCATAAGTTGTCTTCGACAACAACGAGAACTTTGTTCCCTAACTTACCTAAAAGGTGAGAAAAGTTTGATCAAAAAAAATAATGAGAAAATATTTTTAATCAATGTTTCCAAAGGAAATTTAGGAAATTTTAAAATTATGTGAATTTCTGAAAATAACAGGAAAATTAGCCTTAAAAAGGCAAAATATGTGAATTTTCCAATGAAAAAATGAAAATAATAAACAAAACATCATATCAATATATATTCAAACCAAGTTTATAGAAGCTCTCTTATAATGGTTTAAAGAATTTAAGTGAAACCATAATTCCAATAGCAGAATACGAAGGTTTTTATGCTCATGCAGATTCTGTAAAAATTAGATTAAAAAAATGAAAAATAGGAAGAAAAAATGAGAGAGGATTAAGTTAAAGGACTAATATTTTTTTTCTAAGTTATGAATAGCTGGAGCCCTAATAACATTCCCTTTATAATCAAAAACAGAACCATGACAGGGACACTCCCATATCCTTTCTACATTATCCCAATGCAGTCTGCAGCCTCTATGTGAACATTTTCCATTAAGTATATAGCTATTAGAATCACTATCTTTATAAATAGCCAATATTCCAAGTTCACAGTTAATGATCTTTCCACTGTCATTATCCATTTTAAGCACAGTCTTGGTTATGGAATCTGTAAATTTAATATCTACATCCTTAAATTTTTCAATCTTTTCTTTTTCTATTTTAGATTCCTTATCTTTAAATCTCAAAGGAGAAAAAATATTCAAATAGCTATTTTCTCTTTTTAAAATTAAGTCCCTTAATATTATCCCAGATATCATTGATGTAGTCATCCCCCAGCTATTAAAACCTGTTGCAATATAGGTTCCTTTCTCTGATGTTTCACCAATAATAGCCAATCTATCTTCAGTTAAATTATCCCCACCAGACCAGAAATATTCAAATGAATCCACATCAAAGACATTGTCACTATAATTTCTTAAATTCTTATAAAATACATTTCTATCAGTTGGATCACCGATTGAATGATGTTCGCCCAATATTATTAGCATTTCTCCTTTACTTGTTGGTGTTGACCTCAAAGTATGAAATGGATTGGAAACAATGAACATATCCTTAATATCTCTTTTAAGTAGTAATCCTAAACCATGAGACTTATTTTGGATTAAATGTTTATAAACAGAATCAGGATCATAAATAGGAGTATTTGTAGCAATAACAATATTTTTTCCTCTAACTGAACCATTTTTAGTTTTAGCTATTTTAAAACCTTCAAAATTCTCAATATCCAAAACCTTAGTTTTTTCAAAAACAAAAGAACCACCCCCATAAATATATCTACCAAGACCATGAAGATATTTCATAGGATTAAACTCTAACTGATTTTCATAAACTAAAGTCTTATTCACATTTTCAAATGGATAAGGAACCTTATCAACTACTTTTCCAGGAATATCTAACTCTTTCAAAGCCCCTAATTCTGTATCAATAAAGTCATTTTTAGTCTCATCCTCTGAAAGTATGTAAAATGAAACTTCCCTAAGATCACAGTCAATATTCAAATCATCCACAATCTCTTTAATCTTATTAAAACCATCGAAATAAGCTTCCTTAAACTTCAATCCAAATTCTCTACCAAAATTTGAAAGAATATGACTATAGATTAAATTTGAACTATAGCTAATCTTAGCTGTTGATGCTGAGGTTATATAATGACCAATTTTTCTCGCTTCTAAAACACAAACTTTTAAACCTTCTTTTTTAAGTAAGGTAGCTATTGATAATCCTGCAATACCAGCACCCACAACAATGACATCAACTTCAAGGTCACCATTGAGAGAATCAAAATCTAAATCATCACTATTGTCCACCCATAAAGAGGAATGTTTTCCTAAAAACATGTAATCACCGAAAATTCATAGATATTTCAATATCACTAAAATTTATATATTAAATAGTTTTAAAAAGGTTTAGAATATATCTTTAAATTAAAATTTGAACAATTTGAAGAATAATATTATTACAATTGAATTCAATGTAGTTAATATCCCTTTAAGTTTTTCATCAATTAGTGTGGTATTCTGGTGTTATATATTATATTTAAAGTTAAATATTAAAATCAATTCTAAATTCAACTTCTAAATCATTAATGTATCATATATTTAATTCTTTAAATTCACATTTAACTTCCCTATCAGCAAAAGCCATGCCTAAGAAAACTAAATCATGTTTTAAATATTTTTCATAATATCTATTATTTTTGATTTGATTTAAAGCCTTAACCAATAAGTCATCAATTTTATCCTTATCTTTACCAAACTTGATCTCAACGATAATAGCTAAGTCCTTAATTATTAGAACTGCATCCATTTGTCCAATACTTGTGACTACTTCACCTTCAATTTTAAATCCTAACAAATTTAACCATAATAAGAATATTGAATGAAAGTAAGCCTCATTATCATTATAAAGATTGTAGGGTATTGATGCCAACATCTCACGAAGATTAAGATTTAAACCTTCACTATCCCTATTTAAAAAATTTTTCCTCATTCTATTTCTTAAATCATTAACTTGATTTAGAGGATAGTTAACATAAGCATTTAATAGATATTTGGTAAAGGAGTCTTTAACTTCTTTATTCGGAATATCAAGAGCATAATTAGGTTCTAAATCAATGGTTTCTATTTTTTTGATTGTTAAGTAACCTGATTGAAATAATAAAGGAACTATGGGTATGTCTTCAGGATCATAACTATCCAATATTTCAGAACCAGCACACACATTTGATAATATTATATTCAAGTCTTCTCTTTCTTTTAATAAATTCATGAGAAAAGTTGGTGTTGCTGTACTAAACCAATAATTATTAAATGTTTCTTTTCTAAACAACGACAAAACAGATCGAGGATTGTATAGAAAATTCTCACCATCCCAACTATAACCATTGTACCAATTCTTTACATTATCTAAAATCTCATCAACAGACATATTATACTTTTTAGCAAGTTTCACATAGTACGGTTTAAAATAATGTTCCAATTCACCCTGAGTATAACCACAAATAGTGGAAAATTCTTTATCAATTGTTAAATCATCTGGACTATTTAATCCAGAGAAAATTGATGTTCCAACAAACTTAGAAACACCAGTTAAAAAGACAAACCTTAAATTATCATCCTGACTCTTCAAAATCTGATAAAAATCATGCAAAATCTCTTTCATATCATCACGAACAGTAGGATAAGAAATATTATCCAAAATAGGCTTATCATACTCATCAAC
>JAITGU010000048.1 GCA_031280375.1 Candidatus Methanovirga procula
ACATGATATTAATTAATATCCTTTCTCCTATTTAAATATTATGCCAATATAACATTTTTTAGATTTATTTTTACATCGGCATCACCATGCCACCCACTGAATTTTTTACAATGTCTAAATTTTTAAATATTATATTAAATAAAATGATAATATTGTTTTTTTTTAATTTTTTATAAGAACCTTTTAGAAAATAGATACTCAGTCCTAAGTTTCTCACTTCGTTCAAAACAAACGGGAACTGAAGTTCCCTAACTTATCTAAAGATAAGAAAGTTTCATCAAAACCTATTCTTTAAAAATAATAAACCCCTATATTTAAAGAATTACTTTATAATTTATAAAAAATTAATTTTAAACATAGATTTAAAATAACTTATAATTAAATTAAATTAGTATAATTAAATAATAAGTTCAAAAGTAATTAATTTAAAAATTTCAATTTCTAAAAATAAAATCAAAATTATATGTTGAAATCATGTTAAGTCCAAATAAAATAGCTCAAATAGCTCAAATATCATCAATATTAGAAGCGAGTGGTTATCCAAAGCCAGGCAATGTCCATAGAACACATGATTTTCAGGACATGGTATTTGAAGATTTTTTAATTAGTGGTATTGTTATTGGAGATGCTGTGAGAGAAGCAACAAGTGAAGTCCTTAAGATTAACCCTCAAATTAAATCTGATGAAGCTTTTTTAGGAAAATACATTTTAAAAGCAGTGAAGGAAACAGATGAGTGGATAGCCAATAATACGAACCTGGGAATCATTATGTTATTAATTCCAATAGCTTGTTCTGGAGCTATAAGTAATAATTTAACTGAATTACAAAGTAATGTGGGAATGTTGATGGAAAATACAAATTCATTAGATGCTGTTTCTCTTTATAAAGCTATTGGTATAGCTAAAGCTGGTGGAATGGGTAGTCAGGATGAGTTTGATGTGACAAGTATCCAAGCTCAAAAGGAGCTTATATCTAAAAATCAGACTATGTATGATGTTTTAAAGATTTCGGCTTCATGGGACAGTTTAGCAGATGAACTAACTTCTAAAATGCCAATAACTTTTAACATTGGATTTAAAACATTTTCTAACCTAAAAAAAGATTATGCATTAAATATTTCCACGGTTTTAACCTTTTTAACCATACTTTCCAATGTTCCAGATACTTTAATATCAAGGAAATATGGTGAAGAGAAGGCAAAAGAGGTTTCTAATTTATCAAAAGAATTGCTAAGATTTGATGATTATGCCAGTATAGATTTCAAAAATAAATTGATTGAATTTGATGATTTTCTTTTTGAAAACAGATTAAATCCAGGAACAACAGCTGATTTAACTGCTGCTTCAATTATGATAAATTATTTAAATGATTTTTATGAAAATATATTATGATGTTTTCTCATGTAAATCAATGAATTTATAACTTACTTCTGGATTATATAATGTAGTTTGAAGTTCAGATAATCTATTTTTAACCACATTTATTGCTTCAGAAGATTCATCAATTCCTATCCATCGGCGATTTAGTTTATTTGCAGATATTAATGTTGTACCAGAACCACAAAAACAATCAAGCACTAAATCATTTGGATTTGAAGAAGTTTTAATGATTTGTTCTATCATCTCACTATTTTTTTCTGTTGGATAACTTGGATTTTGAGAATCCTTATATGTCCAAATATCCTGCAATAACTTTCCTTTTTTCTTTTTTTCATTAGCATAAACCTTTTTACGCGGAACTCCATTTTTAGACCATTCGATTAATCCTTCATTTTCTAACTTATCTAATTCTTCAGGACTACATCTCCAATGTCTACCTTTTGGAGGATTGATTCCTTTTCACTTTTTTCCTGTTGCTCCATTTTTAGTTTCTCCTGGTGCATGCAAAGGCACGGTTGTATATCTCTGTCCTTTATCATCCTTTTTAGCATATAATCTTTCAATATCATCCTTTGATAAAGGAACTCGAGGCTCGTTCCAAACATAATTATTAGTTTTAGTGTAAAATAATATTAAATCTTTAATATTTCCATAGGTTTTTCTTTTAAAGTTTTTTGGGTTGCATTTAATCCGTGTTATATCACCTCTAAAATTATTTAATCCAAATATTTCATCCATTAATATTTTAACATAATGTCCAATTTTATAGTCAATGTGTAAATATATTGATCCTTTATCAGATAGTAGTTCTTTTAATAACAGTAGCCTCTCTCTTAAAAATTCAACAAAATCAGATCCTTTTAAAGAATCTTTATAAGCTATTTTATCATTAATCCTGAACTAATAGTATTAATTTTATCATCACTTATCTTAAAAACATTGTTTGTAGAAAATGGAGGATCAATGTATATTAGATCAACTTTTCCTTGTAACTCTAACTCATATATCATACTTTTTAATATTTGAAAATTTTCTCCATAAAATAACAAATTATCTGAAATAATATTTATCTCATCTTCGTTCAATAAATTGTTAGAGTCATTTGATACTATTTCATTTTCAGACTTCTTATTTGGATATTCTAAAATCATGTTAACACTATAATTAACTAAATTCAATCGTTTAAAAATTTAAAGACTATACAAAAACTCTCTTAATACTAAACTACTTAATATTATTTCATCTGAATTGTTTTCTAAATATTGATACATCTTATTTTTTCCTTCAATATATAAAACACCATCTAATAGCTATTTTAATGGCATCAATATTATCATTATTTAGTAATGTAGTAGCATCTCTAAACTGTGCATTTTGATGACCTCCAAAGTCTGTTAAAAATTTTGCTTCACCAACAATATACTTATTATTGAAACGACCTATAAAATCCAATCCTTTATTTTCATCATAATGTAATTGTTCTTTTGCAAATTTTGCCAATTTCGAATCATTTCCTTTCAATATGGCATCTTCGTTTGTATCTAAAAATTCAGTTTCACTTAATAACTCAAAACCTAAAAATCCTTTATTAATCCATTCTTGAAATTTGGGCCCCATTTGTCTATTGGTTTCTTTAGGTAAAGAAGATTTATTAAAAATTTCATCCAAGCCCATAGAGTATAATATGCCTCCAAGACGATTAATAGTTTTTGGATTGATTTCTATAGACTTAGGATATCTCCTTAAAAATGATATATGAGTCTTTAATGGGGAATAAATCTAATTTTAGTAATTCTTTAATTAATTGTGAACTGTCACGAAGTTTAAATGATGTTTCTATATTTTTCCATAATTCTTCATCAATATCTCTAATCCCTTCAGGAATTGTAGGATATACCCTAAACAAATCATCTAAATAAGACTTTTGGGCTGCATATTCTACACTTAATTTTGTCCAATAATTCATAATGTCTCACTTTGATTAATATCAATTAATATTAGTATGTATTAATTAATATTATTAATATAATAAAAAAATATATGTTACTAAAAATAAAAGAAATTACTACTATAATAATATTATTTATTTTTATATATTATTTATTCTTTTCATTAAATAAACTATTCTTATAGAAAATATTATAAAAATAATCACTGTAAAATTATTTATTGGTGTTTAAATGAGTGAAGACATTGGAAAAACTATTAATGAATTAACCCTTTATGAGAAAAAACTTCTAAAATCCTTAGGTGAAAACCAGGATAAAAGTCCTGAAGAAATATCAAAAGAAACTAATATGAATATTAAGTCTGTGATGAGTGCAGCTGGATCTCTTGCTTCTAAAAGTATTATTAAAGTCAACACACTTATAAACGATACTGTCCAATTAATAGACACAGATATAACTGATTTACCTGAAAGAAAAATTTTAAATGCTTTAAAAGATGAAAATAAAATACCCATGAAAGATTTATCAAAAATTATTGATACGAAAAAAATTAAAATAGCTATTGGCTGGCTGATTCGTAAAAATTGGGCTAAACTTGAAAAAGGAGTTATACATCTTAGTGACAATGGATTAAATTTTGTCAATAAGAAATGTGAAGATGAAAAGTTGTTGAATATTCTATTGAAAAATAAAGAAATAGCTATTTCTTCTTTAGGTAATGATTTACTTTCAGGATTAGAACTTTTAAAAAATAGGAAAAATCTGATTAAAATTAAAAGTAGTAAAGTCCATAGCTTTGAGATCCTCAGTAAAGGATTTGAGATTCTAAATCATGGATTTTCTATTGAAGAGGAAGCAACACAACTTACCCATCAGGATCTTAAAGATGGGAGGTGGAAGGAATTATTTTATCGTCCTTATGATATTAATGCTGAGTTTCCAAAATACTTCCCAGGGAAAGGTCATCCTTTAAGAAGAATAATTGAAGAAATTAGAGAAATTTTTCTTAATTTAGGTTTCAATGAGTCAAAAGGTCCTATTGTGGACTCTGCCTTTTGGAATTTTGATTCTCTGTTCCAACCACAAGATCATGCTGCTCGTGAAATGCAGGATACTTTCTATGTTAAAAATCCACCTATAACCGACTTACCTGAGGGGAGTTTAGTTGAAAAAATAGCTGATGTTCATGAAAACGGTGGGGGAACTGGTTCAGATGCTTGGAATTATAAGTGGGATGTTGATATTCCTAAACAATCACTACTTAGAACACATTCAACAGGAATATCCACACGATATTTATACAATCATCAAGCTCCTTTAAAGATGTTTTCAGTTGGTAGAGTTTTTAGAAGAGAGACTATCACATATAAACACTTACCTGAGTTCCATCAAGTGGATGGTATAATTGCCGATGAAAAAGTAAATTACCAGTCTTTATTGGGTATTTTAAAAGAATTTTATAAGAAATTAGGCTTTGAGGTTAGGTTTAGACCTGCTTATTTCCCATACACTTATCTTTCTACTGAATGTGAAATTTATTTAGAAGAAAAAGGAAGTTGGATTGAACTTGGTGGTTCTGGAATGTTTAGACCTGAAGTTTTAGAGCCATTAAGTATTGATGTTCCAGTTATGGCTTTTGGTCTTGGAATAGAAAGATTAGCAATGATTAGATATGACATTACTGATATTCGAATGTTATATAAAAGTGATATTAATTGGTTAAGGAATTTACCTATTAAAAATGGTTTAAAATTAGAATAATATATTTTAGAATAAAATTAAAAAAAAGTAAAAAATAAAAATTGATATTTCTGATATTGCTTAAATATAAAGTTTAGTAAGTTCAGTGGCTTAGTAATGACTTGCAGGTGTTAAGCCAAGATGATGATCTTCACCTTTTTTACCTGGGATGCCATACGCATCAGCCCTACACTGTGTACAAGCTCTAAAAACAGGAATTATTTCTTCTACCTCATTTCTAACTCTTTCAATTAATTCACAATCTGGTCGTGGATAATCCTTTAATTTGTTCAGTGGAATAAGTGGAAGAATATTCATAAGTGAAGCTCCTCTTTTTTTAACCTCTTTGGCTATTTTTTTAATATGTTCATCATTAAGTCCTGGAATTAAAACACTGTTAACTTTAACTATAACCCCATTTTTAGCTAACTTCTCAACACCTTCAAGTTGATTTTTAATCAATATCTCAACTGCCTCTTTACCTTTATATATTTTATCATCATATTTAATAAAGGAATAAATATCTTTAGCTATCTCTGGATCTATTGCATTAATAGTTACAGTCACTGTATTAACTCCAAGTTTAGCTATTTCATCCGCATATTTAGGAAGTAGGAGACCATTTGTACTCATACATTTGATTAAATCTGGATTTTCATATCCTAATTTTTTGAAGAATTCAAATGTTTCTTCATTTGCCAATGAATCTCCTGGTCCTGCTACTCCCACAACTGATATTGGACCTTCTTCTGTAACTTTATTAACATGTTCAATAGCTCCATCACTATCCATAACACATGCTGCTACTCCAGGTCTATTATCTTCATTATTTATATCTCGAGTGCAGAAATTACAATATATATTACATTTTGGTGCTATTGGGACATGAACTCTACCTACTTTATCATGAATTTTTTCATTAAAACACGGATGAGCTTTTGTAATGTGTGCAAATCTTAAACCTTTATGTTCATTTACCATTGAAATCATCTCCCCAGTATTAATATTATGAATATAAATTAAACAATGACTAAGGTTAATGTTTGATTAAAAAAAATTTTATTTTTTATGATAAATAATCAACTGTGTATAATGATCACTGATCACTTGTGTATATAATATTATTGTTTGTTCTCATATATTAATGTTTGTATTATATGAAACAAAGTTAATAAAAATATATTAAAAATTAATAAAAACTTTAATCAAATATATTTAATCAAATTTTTGATTATAATGAAATTTTCAATTTATAATATCTTATTTTAAAAATATCATCTTTGTATTTATAAATTAAAATTTAAATATGAAACCATTATTAAAAATAAAAGATTTTTTTAATTAAAAAAAAATATTAGTAACCTTATTTTTTTATAATTTTATTTTGAACAATAAATTTAAATAAATACATAATTTAGTGAATAAATAATTTAATAGATGCTGACTCTATTTCTTTATCATAGATAAGAAATCTTTTGATCTCTGAGTTCTTGGTTTTTCTATTAATTCTAAATTTTTCAACTCTTTCTCAATACTTTCTTTACTTATAGAAAACAGATCAGAAACGGTATCAGTATCTAAATTAGAGTAATGTAGTATAATAGCTCCACCTAAAGCCACATTATCTATATTAAATCTTATTCCTTTAATATTTTCCTCTAATTTAAATTTTTTATGGAGTATGAAATCCATAGACCTGATCTGAATAATACTCTCGTTGTTATATTTTTTAAGAAATTTAATAGCATTGTTGTTTATTAAAGTGAAAATTTCCCTCTGTTTTCTATCAATATCTTCCCTAAGATAAGGAAAAGGATTTTTATACCTTCTTCTCATATCTTTTGACTTTGTTATGTAAAATCTAAATATATCCCATAAAATTAATGTAGGTGCGACTTGGGTAAAAATATTTTTCTTTAAGTTTTCACGGATTTTAATATCTTTAGATAATCTTCGTTTGATATTTCCATTATCATCCATTAAACCTTTATTTCTAAGAATTCTTCCAATTTCAAATTCTCTCCATTCTTCAACAGTGTCAAAGTCAAAAAAAGGTTTTGGTTCAGTGTTATTCACCTCTTCAACTATTTTATCGTATTCTTTTAAGGTTCTAAAGTCACTAACATAATTATTTAAAATTGTTTCTCTGTTTTTATCAATCAATTCTTGAGAAAATCCAGCATATCCTAAGGCTAAAGCATGTCTCGTGTGTTTTTCGTTTATTATATTTGGTTTTGACCGATAAAATTGTAAAAGTTCAATTCTGACATCTTTACCATAATCCTCTCTAATTTTCTCCTCATAACTATCACTATATTCAGAATCTAAATTAATTCTTTTTCTAATCCATCTATCATTTTTTTTAAATTTTATCATTACAGAAACAGTTTTCACACTACTATTCTTTTCTTGTTTCAAATATTTCAAAATTTTCTTAAATGACTCCCTTCCCAAATCACTCAATCTTGACAATAAAACCATATAATTCCCTGATAAAGGTAAATAATTAATGATTTCAAGCCTGTGAATTCCATTTTCAAGAATTTCAATAGTTAAATCATTTGAAGAACAATCACAATTATCAAAATCATAATTATCATCGGATTTAAAAAAATCAGATACTCTATATTTTTTAGAACATTTTTCACACTTTACAAAAGCATACTCTTCAAAATGACCAATAGCTATTTTATGAGAGTCAATAGCTGACTTAACACGATTAAAGATATTTTTTTTAGAACTTGCCTTGGTTCTATAAATTTGATTATGTTTATTATTTTCAAATAACTCTTCATAGTTTTGATCCACTTGAGCATTAAAGCCGTATTTTGATAGGGAGCGATAAGGAGAAGTATAACCTTTCATTTCCATATCGGATCTTAGTTCTTGTAATTTTTCTAATCTATTTTTAAATCTAATGTAGACTACTTTCAATGTTGAAAAATTAGAAATATTGATCAAATCAATTGTTTCATCCTCTATTTCTTTTAGATACCTTTCTGTTTCAATGATTAATGTCGATTCGTCCATTTGCTCACAAATACTCTAATTGAAATTATCAGGAATTATTTAATTTCATTTTTAAAAAATATTTATAATATTTAATTAATAATAAATTTGTAAATAAGAGATTTAGTTTATTAAAATAATGAAATATTAAATATAAAAATAAATCATCGATAAATATATAAAGATTAATATTATAAAAAATATTAATTATAAACAAATCAAATTAAAGATTTTTTTACTATAATTAAAGAATTACATTATTTTTTCACCGATTTCAGCTCCACTTGGGCTTATAATCTCAGCACTGTCTGCTGTAGCTAAAATCATTCCTTCAGATTCAACACCAAAAAGTTTTGCAGGCTTTAAATTAACTAAAACAGTGACTTTTTCATTTATTAATTGTTCTGGAGAATATTTTAATCCAAGCCCTGCAACAATCTGTAAAGTCTTATCTTTAATATCTACCTTTAACTTTAATAATTTATCAGAACCCTTAATTTTTTCAGCCTCAAGTACTTCCCCTATTCTTAAATCTAATTTAGTAAAATCATCAATATTTATTATGTCCATCATATTATCCTCCTTTTCATCTAATTTTTCATTATCTATTTTATTATTCTCTTTTTTACTTATAGGATCATGTTCTCTGCCAACTTCATGTTCAAGTTTAAAAAGTTTATCTTTTTCTTTATTTATCTCTTCTTCATCAATCTTTTTAAATAATGGCTTAGGATTTTTAATTTTATGACCAGTCTTTAAAGGTACCTTCCAATCGTTCCAATCATTAGTATCCTCCAGATTTAAAATATCTAAAATATCCGCTGATTTATTTGGAAGGTAAGGTTTTAAAGTAATAGCTAAAACCTTTGAAAGCTGGTTTGATAAATTAAGACAATTAGAAGCCTTTTCATAATCATTTTTTACAGACTGCCATGGCTTTTGATAATCAAAATATCTATTTCCTTCTTTAGCTATTTTAAGTATATTTACAAGACCATCTCTAAACTTGAAATTAGATATTGAGTATGCCACTTCATCAGCCAATTTTTCAATTAAAAATTTGAATTTCCTATCCTCATCACTCAAATCAAAGAGTTCTGGAACCTTACCATCAAAAAATTTGTTTGTAAAAGTAAAAGTTCTATGAAGAAAGTTCCCTAAAACATCAGCTAATTCATCATTTACTCTTCTTCCAAAATCATCCCATGAAAAGTCCATATCCTTATTTAAAGGAGCTGTAATTGTTAGGTAATATCTAAGCAGATCAGAATCAAAATTTTCAACAAAATCTTTTACCCAAATAACCCAACCTTGACTTGTAGACATTTTTCTACCTTCTAAGGATAAATATTCACCAGCAATAATGTTATCTGGATTTTTACATCCATGACCATCTAACATTGCAGGCCAAAAAATTCCATGATGATAAATAATATCCTTACCAATGAAATGAAGAACGGTATCATCCCAATATCCTCTCCAAGATTCTCCTGTTTTATTAGACCATTCAGTAGCAGAGGAAATATAACCAATTAATGCCTCAACCCAAACATAAATAATCTTTCCTTCAGCACCTTTTAAAGGAATAGGAATACCCCAGTCCATATCTCTACTTAAAATCCAGTCTTTCAAACCATCCTTTAGCCAATTTTTCAAGTAGTTTCTAACATTATCCCCTAAGTTAGGATTGTTATAAACAAATTCTTCAACTTCTTTTTGAAATTTACTTAATCTAAAAAAATAATGTGTTGATTTCTTAATTACAGGTGTTTTTCCGCAAGTTAAACACTTAGGATTCAAAAGATCTTCCACACCCAAATGTCTTCCACAAACCTCACACTGATCTCCTCTTGCACCAGGGCTGTTACAAAACCTGCATATTCCTTCAACATACCGATCAGGCAAAAATTTATTACAATGATCACAGTACAACTGTTTTATTTCTTTTTCATAAATGAGGTCTTTATTATACAAGTTTAAAAAGAAATTTTGAGCTATTTTATAATGGGTTTTGTTTGTTGTCCGTGAAAAATTATCAATACTGATGTCACATATTTCAAGGTCTTTAACTATCTTTCTATGATACCTTGTAGCTATTTCAATAGGTTTTTTCCCTTCGTCATCCGCTTTAACAGCTATTGGTGTGCCATGCTCATCAGTAGCACAAACCAATAAAACATCATTCCCAATCGTTCGATTAAATCTTGTGAATATATCTGCAGGAACATAAGTCGACCTTAAATGTCCTAAATGACATGGTCCATTAGCATAAGGTAAGGCACATGAAATAAAAAATTTTGTCATTTATCTTCTCCTTTTAATATAATAATACTTGATGAAAATAAGTTTTTTATAATTTTTTTAAATAAACAGGAACTTCATATCCTAAGTTTTTCACGACCTTCAAAACAACGGGAATTTCATTCCCTAAATTTCTCGCTCTGCCCGAAATAACGGATATTCCGTATCCTAAGTTCCTCACTCTGTTCGGAATCAAGGATTTTTTAACTTAACAAGTTAATTTTCATCAAAAGTTAATTTTCAAATTAATAAATTATCGGTCTTTAAAAAATTTACTTACTTATCATTAAAAATCTATCTATTTATAATAATAAATTATTTATTTTCTATATTATATATATTAAATCATTAGCATTTTTATGTGCTGATGTTTTTATTGTATGGAAAAGTTAATAGTCATTTAAAGTTCATATAATGGTTTGTTAATCTTATTGACATAATTACTTATTTTTTTTCATTAGTTTGACATATTAATATTGTAATTCATAGTTTTGTTTCGATGACTTTTTCCACTGAAAGACAAAAATATCTTTTCCTTAAATATAGAATAGTGATCTTATTAAAATAGAGTTCTAAATTTTTTGAAAATATTGGAGTGTTGTTTGGGTGTCTTTTTCTTTGTTGATAAGCAGATGTTAATGTGATTCGTAGGATACTTTTGTTTTTTCTTTTATTTTTTCTTTAATATATGGTAGTGTTAGTTTTAATCGTTTGTTAACAATAGTGGTGATGTAACTATGGTGTGAGTATTAATAGTGATTCTGCTAATTTGAAAATATGGATATTTTTGTGAATTTAGAAAATCTTTGATTTTCTAACCCGATAAAATCGAAGATTTTGTCAAGTTTGCTTATTCCTGTGATGAAGACAAACTTAATATATTTCTCAGAATTCTTTAAAACATTGTAAAAATTCTGCAATATTTCACGTTTTCATAGGCTAACTTAGTATTAGTTATATTGTTGATTATTGGTGCATCGTATTCATCTATTAAAACAACGATTTCATTAGTTTTACTAAGTTTTGATAATTCTTCAATTAAATTCTTAAATTTAAGCATGTAAGATTTTTCTTCGCTCAATTCAACATTGTTATTTTTAGCAATATCATTGATTAACCCTAAAATATCTTTTTCTAAATTTAATGAACTGTTATTCAATAAATCATTCATATAAATTCTCAATACTGGATACTCATCACTCCAATCCCAATTATCATAAATATAAGTATCTTTAAACAATTCTTTATTGCATTGAAAAAAATTTTCTAAGGTTGAAACAAGTAAGGTTTTCCCAAATCTTCTTGGACGAGAAAGAAAATAATATTTCCTGCCTTGATCCATCATCTTCTTTATAAACTTTGTCTTATCGACATAGATCTTGCCTTGTTTAATTATATCATCAAATTCAGATAAATGACAAACTATTCATAATATCTTCTTGCATACATCAATCATCATCAATTTTGATACAATACTTTTGTATATTACTTCTATACTACTTTATTCCTATTTTTGAAGAAAGTCTAATAAACTGTTAGTAACAACATTCAAAGGACCTTCTTCTTTTTTATTTAACCCTAATTGAGTATAGATTTCACCAATAAAAGTTCCGCTTGATTTCAAAGATGCAAAAATATTATCAATTAAGCCATCACAAAGTTCTTTCTTTTGCATAGGACCAAAAGGATTGGCAAAATAGGTTTCGCTAAGACCAACTTCTTGTGTTGTACCTTTACTCATACGTTTACCTGCAATAAACACTTTTTTTGCCTCAACAAGGTCTTCAAACTCATAAATTCCTTCTTTTTCATCATAATTATTTAAATAGCATATTAAATCAATTCTATGGTTTTTAGAGATGATGTTGTAATGTGTGGTTTTTATAATAAGTCGTGAATTACTCTTATTTGGATTGAAAAATATAGCTCTATCCATATTCTCATACGGAGTACCTGGAGATAAATCATCCAAACGAAGAAATGCTCCAATTTCTGTACCTTGAGCATAAGGAATACCATTTTCAATATGAAGACTTCCCATATCATCAAACACAACTTCAATATGTTTAATAATATTATTTTCAAAGTTTTGCAATGTTTCAATCGATTCTGACTTACCAGCTCCAGAATCACCAACCAACAACAAACCCTTTTTTTCACCATTTTTCAGATAGACATTTACTAAACTTCCATGAATAGGCAACCAACCCCTCTTCATAACTTTCAAATTATGTAATGTGAGCATCATTTTTTTCATATATCCAAAGTATTCAGATTTAACATTGTATCCAACAGTACCAACCCATAAATCTTCTTTATCATCATAATGAAAAAGATTTTCATCCTGTTTTTCATTGCCAAATAACAATATTCCATCTGGTTTTGAATGTGCAGCCTTAGGAGATGCCAGTTCAAACAAATTTGCAAGAGAAACCCCATTGTATATGTAATCCCTATGAAAATAAATCATAAAAAATAAATTACCTACTTTAGCTGGATATCCAAACCAAGCATTTTTATCTTTATCAAAATCCAAAATAGGGTTTATATCTGTTTCTTTAAACATTCCTTCTCGTTTGTTTGAGTTTGTGGAAAGAACCATAGGTGTCCTAAGCATCACAGATTCAATTATTAATATATCAGAAAGTTTCTTATATTTATCAGATAAAAAAAACTTTTCTAATTGATAAACTAAAATTGAAGCATTTGTTCCTGTGTGTACCTGCCTATAAACATTATTTTTATCCCCAATTAAACTTTGCTCTATATCTCTATAAAAAGAACGTAACAGACTATTAAAACTTGAATCCTGAAGTACAAAATGTGATCCTGTTTTTCTACTAAAACGTGTTTTTGTTATACTAAATCTTCTAAATGACATCCAATAATCATGAAATCCTTCAACAAACTCTAATAAAAGACCTTTATTTTTTATGTAATAGTTATCAACCTCCTCTGGACTTAGAACAAGTAATAATTTCAAAGTTTTTAAAATTTCATACACTGCATCAGATAATGTATTTCCATTTAACAAAAATTCATAAAGGGCAGGATTTTCTTCTTTTAGATATAGAATATATTTTTTAGTTACCTTCTTAAAGTATATTGAATTAATTAAATCCCTTGTATTAGATGAATATGTTAAATCAAAATTTATAATAGCTAAATTATTTTTTAAATATAATCCTTCTTCCATCTTCAACCTCTTAATCATTTAATTCATATTATCATTGTTTTATTATCTTAATATCTAATTCTTTATATCATTTAATCTTCAATCATTCGCTAATTATTTAATACATTTAAGATTACTATTTTCATCATCTTATTACAAAAAATTCGTTTTAGAAATAAAATTATTTAAAAATAAAAGAACTTATTTTAAATATTTGAATAAAAAAAAATGTATAATAATATTTATTTAATATTAATACATAATAAGATATACTATAATAAAGTAAGCATATAATGATTAATATATATTAAATAAAATAATGTATATTTATAGTATAAAGTAAGTATAAATAAAATAGTACACTATATGAAAAGGATAATATTTGAACATTGATAAATCGAGTATATAGTAAGTATAAATAAAATAGTACACTATATGAAAAGGTGAAAAAATATGGGAATAGAAAATTTATTTAGGTTTAAAGAAGGGAAAACCACATTTGTTTTTGTCGGTGGAAAAGGAGGAGTTGGAAAAACTTCAATATCTGCAGCAACAGCCATATGGTTAGCTAAACATAATAGAAAAACTTTAATTGTTTCAACAGACCCTGCACACTCATTATCAGATTCACTTGAAACTTATATTGGACCAGACCCAAAGTTAATAATGTCAAACTTGTATGCAGTTGAGATTGATCCAGAGGTAGCAATGACAAGACAGCAAGAAGAATTGAAAAATAAAAAATCTGTTGTTGATCCACAACAAGCAATGGGTTTGGATTTGCTTGAAGATCAACTTGATTTAGCATCTTCAGCACCAGGAGCAGATGAAGCTGCAGCATTTGAAATATTTCTTCAAGTGATGACAACAAATGAATATGATATAGTGGTCTTTGATACTGCTCCTACTGGTCACACTTTAAGATTTTTATCTTTCCCAGATTTAATGGAATCCTGGGTTGGAAAAATGTTGAAAGTTAAATCTAAGTTATCAACTGTAAAAAGTACATTTAAAAGCTTGATTCCATTTTCAGATGATGAGGATAATGAACAATTAGAACTTGAAGAAACAAAAAGAAAGATAGAAGAAGCACGAAAGGTTATGAGTGATCCAGAACAAACAACATTTAAAATGGTTGTAATACCTGAAGAAATGTCTATTTATGAATCAGAGAGGGGAATTGAATCTTTAAAGAAATATAATATGAATGTTGATAGTGTGATAATAAATCAAGTAATGCCTGATATTGATGATTGTGATTTTTGTCAGTCAAGATATAAAATACAGCAAAAACGTATAGGTTTAATAAATCAAAAGTTCCATGATCAAACCATACTTCAAATACCTTTGTTTAAAGAAGAAATTAAGGGAATAAACAAATTAGAAGAACTTGGACAAGTTTTATATGAAAATAAATCAGTTAGTCAGGTAGAAAAAGATGCTATTCTTCTTTAATAGTCAAAATAGGAGCATAATGATCAAGTAAAGGATAAATATTCAGGTCAATTTTAATCAGGTTAAGTCTATAATAATATAATTGATTTTATCATTTTCAAAATTAACTTTCGATGAACCTTAATTTGTTAATTTAGAAAATCTTTGGTTCCGAACAGAGTGAAAAACTTAGGAGACGAAGTCTCTGTTTCAAGAAGGTTTTTTTAAAGTAAGAAATTTTACCTGTATACTAACTCTCATGGATCATTGGTAGATTACCCTTTCCTCCCCGAGCAACCCTCGAAACAGGTAGTCTATCTAATGCTGGGTTTCTTCTAATCATAGAATAGTTTAAACTTCACTCATAAAAGGACCATAGGCATCAGTCAAAAAAAAATGATATGACATTAAACATTATATTTGATATACTATTTAATTATTTCTATAAAAATTAGATTTTCTATAAGGAATTAGATATTGTAAATAATTTTAATAAAAAGCAATAGTTCTATTTAATTATGATTGATATAAGTTTGTTTTAAAAAATAAAAATTTCATAAAATAATTATATTATTATAGTGTAAAACAGAATTTTTCAACGCTTTAAAAGCTTTAGTTTTTGAAATTAGAGAATCTTTGGTTTCGAGCAGAGCGAGAAATTTAGGGAGTGGAATTCCCGTTGTTTTGAACAAAATGAGGAACTTAGGACAGAGTTTCCGTTATTATCTTTAGTTATAAAATCTCTGATTTTATAAGTTAGATAATCTTTGATTATCTTCAATTTTTGAATAAAATATTCTTATTTTTACTTGTAAGATAATTATAACTGCTATTTTTAAAAAATAAGAATTATAATTTTATAAATTTTAATTTAAAGAGATATATTAATAATTTAATTTGTAAAAAATAATGTAATGAACTATATATTATATTAATTATTATTAATATCGATGAAATTGGTTAGTTTTATGTTGACAAATAAAAAATGGTGTAAAAAAGTGATTTAATTTAATTGTAAATTAAAATTTGAAAAGTTTATATTTAAATGTTTATTAATTATTTAGTTCTCATGATTTTAAAGTTTCCTAATGCTTCAATGTATTCAAGTTCGGTTCCTTCTCCAAGTTTATCTTTTAATTCATCAGGAATAGGGAGTTCTAAAGTTTCATAACTTTCTAAATCCATTATTTGGACTTCTTTACCCATTAAAGCTAAAACTTGTCCAGCTCTTTTATCAATGATCGGAATATCTACTTTTGTATCCACAGGTTTAGTGATACTTCTTTTTTGATTATCAAAAACACCGACAGCTTCAAGTCTGGCTTTAGCTGCTCCATGTTTACCTGGAGATGATGTTGAAATACTCGTGATTTTAGATGCTTCTCCATCCAATATTATATATTTTCCTTCTTTTAAGGTTTTTAATTCTACAACTTTCTTTGACATATTTTTTCCTCAATTTTATTAATATAATTTATTTATTGATATTATATTTTTAACAGCTAATAACTTTAATAAATCAACATTTAATAAAAAAACTTGATTTGATATAAATTAAGTATTTATTTTTTATATCTAATTTTTTATCAGATGTTTAATTTTAGATTATTATCATTTTCAAAATTAATTAAGTTGTTTAGTTGAAATTAAACTATTATAGTATCAAATTATTCATTTTTTTTTTTTAAAATAATTAGTTGTATTAAATTTAATTTAAAGAAATATTAAACATATAATTTTTTGTTATAAATTAAGTTTCACACTTAATATTAATTTGATTATATAGTTAGTTTTTAGTTGACTTTGTAATATAGTTAATAAACAACATATAAATATTTAATAATTATATTAAATAGATATATTTTACTATGATTTCATAAATGTAAACTTCTTAGTATTATAGTATTTAAACATTACTACAATCTTAAAGAACTAAAATTTTAACTTATATTTTTAACTTATATTAATATATTAAAATTAATATATTAAAATTGTAGTCAATATATTT
The DNA here is from genome assembly GCA_031280375.1 of Candidatus Methanovirga procula. Classification (GTDB taxonomy): domain Archaea; phylum Methanobacteriota; class Methanobacteria; order Methanobacteriales; family Methanobacteriaceae; genus Methanovirga; species Methanovirga procula. The sequence continues at coordinate 16,997 of JAITGU010000048.1, forward strand.
ATATATTATATTAAATAAAATGTTAATATGTGATTTAATTTATATGGTTGTATAAGTTTACAACATATTAATTATTATATTTTATTTTAAAGGAGTTGAATTTAATGGACAACACTTCAAAAAAACAAGATATAAAGAATGTTACAAAAAAAGAATACATCCGAGAAGATGTATTAGAAAGAGTTAAATCAAACATGCTTCCAGAAAAGAAATACTTGGATTCTTCAGAATTATTTAAAATATTGGGGGATTTCAACAGAATACGAATAATTGAAGCATTAAGTAAAGAAGAATTATATGTGAATGAATTGGTTTCTTTATTAGATATAGGTCAAAGTACAGTATCCCATCATTTAAGACATTTGAGAAGCAGTGGGCTTGTTAAATTCAGAAAAAAAGATAAGAAGATTTTTTACTCAATTGCAAATGGAGAATTAGTTGAATTATTAAGATTAAACTTGATTTTATTAGACCTAAAATAATTGATATTAGTTTTAAAAAATATTAGATTTGAAATAATCAATAATTTATTATTTATATACTATTGTCTATAATTTATTTTATAGATTCTCAACATTTTTCTCCTAAAACTTGTTTTATTTGTTATATATGCTTAAATTATAATATTAAATTCATTGAAATCATATTATAATTTTTATAACATCAATACCATTTTATAGCTAAATTTAAAGATTTTCATGAAAGTATTCTAAAAAATGTGCTATTTAGTAGATGGTTTTTATGGCTTTTCAAATATGATTTTTTAAAGATTAGAAGAACCTTTAAAAAATGGGGACTTAGTCTCCTAAGTTTCTCACTCTATTCAAAACAACGGGGACTGAAGTTCCCTAACTTATCTAAAGATAAAAAAAGTTTAAGAAAATTAAAAATAAAGAAAACTCCATTTTCTAAGTTCCTCACTTTGTTCAAAACAACGGAGACTTCGTCTCCTAAGTTTTTCACTTTGTTCAAAACAACGGGAATTTCATTCCCTAAATTTCTCGCTCTGCCCGAAATAACGGATATACTTCGTATCCTAAGTTCTTCATTTCATTCGGAACCAAGGATTTTCTACCTTAACAAGTTAAGGTTCATCAAAGCTTTTTCCAAAAACTAACAAAAATAAATAGTTTTAATAAATACTTTTACTATCTATAACTCACTAATTTTTAATATGGATTATTCTAATATTTTCTTATCTAAAATTTTTACATTATCCTATATATTAAAATATTTTAAATAATATGAAAATAATAATTTGTAATAATATATAATTTTAGAACTATTTTTTTTAATTTTATTAGTTGAAAAGGACTTTCAATAAATGGTTTAATAAATAAAATGATTTAATAGTTATTATCTACAATGTGTATACTCAAATACTACAATAGGCATATGATACTCAATGAGATTTTAATAAAAATAATATTTATTAACTATTCTGTAATATAAAGTTATAAGATATATAAATCTATTAAGATAAATATGATTAATATCAATGACTATAAAAAATAGGGTAGTACACTATGAAAAAATCAAAAAGCACTAAAGAACAAGATGAAAATAATAATAACCTACCCAACAGTCATGAGCATGATCATAATCATCATGAGAATGGTTGTAATAATGAAGTAAATGGGTGTAGTTGTTGTGATTCTGGACTATTAAAAAACTTAGACGATGAAGATCATCACCATGAAAATTCTCTAACAAAAATGGGAATAGGGTGGATACTTTTAGCTTTAGCTATAAGTTTAGAACATTTCGTACCCCAACCTACATTATCTTTTGGCTTTATTCATATAGTAAATATAATATCTATTTCAATTTTCTTAATAATAGTTATATTCGTTGGATTAAACATTATAATAGATGGAATCAAAGCATTATTAAAAGGCAATCTCCAAATCGAGTTTTTAATGACAATAGCTACTATTGGAGCATTTTTAATTGGGGAAGGTTTAGAAGGAGCTTCTTTAGTACTTTTATTTTCTTTGGCTGAATATATTGAAGAATTTACATTAACTAAATCAAAAAAATCCTTACACGAATTGGTTAGTTTAAACTCTGATATGGCAACAGTGAAAAGAGAGGATAAAACATTTGAAGTTAAAGTTGAGGATTTAAATATGGGGGATGTGGTAATAGTTAAGCCAGGAGATAAAATCCCAATAGATGGTGTAATTTTAAATGGGTCAACTTCAGTTAACCAAGCTTCAATCACTGGAGAAAGTTTAGCTGTTAGTAAAACATTAGGTGACGAAGTTTATGGCTCTACGATTAATGAAGATGGATATATTGAAATTGAAGTTACAAAAACATTTAAAAATACTATATTCTCTAAAATAGTTGATTTAATTAAAGAATCTGGAGAAAAAAAGGCGAAGATTGATATTTTTATTAACAAATTTGCAAGATACTACACACCAGCTATAGTTTTAATAGCTATTTTAGTCACTGTTCTACCATCAATATTTTTCCATCAACCAATGATTGAATGGTTTAAAAGAAGTTTGGTCTTACTAGTTATTTCTTGTCCTTGTGCTTTAGTTATTTCCACACCAGTTTCCATAGTTTCAGCTATTACATCAGGAACGAAAAATGGGATAATAATAAAAGGTGGAGAATATGTTGAAGAACTATCAAGAATTAAAGCTATTTTATTTGATAAAACTGGAACTTTAACTGAAGGTAAGTTGAACATAGCAGATATAGTCAGTAATGGAGAGTACAGTGAAGATGAGATTATTAAATTAGTTTATAGTATTGAATCTAAATCAAAACATCCAATAGCTAAAGCAATTCAAGAATATGGTGAAACTAAAAATATTAAGGCATTAAAAGTTGATGACTTCCAATCTATCGCTGGTAAAGGATTGAAAGCAGATATTAACGGAACGTCTTATTATTTAGGTAAGAAAGAGTTGTTTGATTATAAATTTAAAGATATAATTAATAATTTACCTAATGAAAATCAAAGAAAAACAACTGTTATTTTAGGAAATGAAACTGAAATCATTGGTTTAATTAGTTTAAATGATAAGATAAGAGATGATGGGAAAGAAACAATTGAAAATATTAAAAATTCAGATATTAAGACCATTATGCTAACTGGAGATAACGATTCCACTGCAAAATCTGTGGCTGATTATTTGGCATTAGATAAGTATTATTCCAATCTTTTACCTCAAGATAAATTAAGTATTCTTGAAAATTTATCCCAAAAATATCATGATATTGCAATGGTTGGTGATGGAGTGAATGATGCTCCTTCACTTGCAAGAGCAAATGTTGGAATAGCTATGGGAATGGATGGTGCTGATGTAGCTATTGAAACAGCGGATATTGTTTTAATGCAGGATAATATTTCTAAAGTCTCTTTTTTGTTAAAGTTAGCTAAAAAAACTATGAGTATAGTTAAACAAAATGTTGGAATTTCAATTGCAATGAAGGCAACTTTAATTGTTTTAGGAATATTGGGGTATGTTACATTATTAGAAGCAGTTATAATTGGTGATATGGGTGTTACTCTTATAGTTGTAGGTAATGCTCTTAGAATAAGATAAATATCTATTATTTTAGATTTAAATATTTTAATCCTTAATCTACACTAAAACCTATTGAATTTTTTTTTTACAGTCAGTATAAGCTATTTTTTTTATATTAAAATAATTCTTTATTTTTATCATTGAATAAAACCATTTATAATTTTTTTTAATTTCATATTTTTATGCAGGCTATAATTTTATAGAGGGTGTAAAAAAGTGTGGAGTTTTTTCAATTTTTTACATTTTCTTTATAAATCCTTTATAAGCAAATCAAAAATGCCCTGAAAAACTCCACAAAAATTTACACCCTCATTTTATAGAAACATTTATATATTGGCTGGTTATATAATATATTGTTAATATTGTTTTTTATCTGAACCTAAATTTTGTCATGGTGAAGAAAAATTATACATATTAATATTCTTAGAAAAAAGTGAGATTGTGACATGAATAATATATTTAGTAAGAATAGTTAGTAGGAGCATGATGATTTTAGTAAATAGAACAGTTTTTTTACTCGATCAAGAATAGGAAAACATGTTTATATCTACTTTTGTATCAACATACTCCCAGATTCAAATATTTTTTGTTTGATTTTTCATCAAACAATTGTTTATATTGTTGAAACCAGTATTTAAATGTTTCTAATCTAATATAACTTAAGGTTCAGCTAAATATTAATGATTGAATATCAATCCAACTTTTTCTATATTGTTCAATGATTAACCTTAAAAATCAATTTTAAATATTTTTATTCACTTTGATGTTCTTTCGACATTGCCAAGAATAAATAAAATATTTAGTTGAAACTAATAATCATTGAATAGTTTTTTAATTTTTTGAATAAAATGTCCAATATAGAGTTTCTATTAGCTCGCTGAAGATTTAGATATTCATCGTGATACTAATTTCCTTTGCAAATAACAAATATAATATTTAAGGAAGCAAGAAACTCTCTTTAGGCCAACATAAAAAAAATAATTGTTAGACAGACTCTTGTTTTTAAAAAAAGATCGTATAACAAAAAGGAGGTAATTACTCATGTTGATAAAAAAAATAATTGGCTTAGTAATAATTATACTAATTGTTACTGTTCAAAGTTCTGCTGCTGTAAACAACGATACATATATGAACACCACAGCAATTAATGAAAATTTGACTGACGAAAATCCCACTAATCTTGACACTACATATGAATACAAAAAAGTTAGCATAAATCCTATTGGAGTGAATCTCGATAAAATAGATGATAATTGGATAGGTAAATATATGTGGACTGATGAATTCATAACTAAGAACTTAGGAAAATTCAGCCCACCAAGTGTTAGGAAAAGGAAATGGTATAATTTCTTTGGATGGCTTGTTGATTGTATACGTTATGGATTTTATTGCATCGCTTATGCACTTGGTTGCATTATAATGGCACTTGGATGGCTTGTATATAGCATTGCTTGGCTATTAGTGACTATTGTCTGGTCTGTTTATGCGGTGATAATGACAATAGCCAATAAAGATAAAACAGATGAATTTGTAGATAAATTAGAAAAAGGAAGTTTTTTTAATACAGACAATAGAAATGTTACTGTAACTGATCCAGAAAAAGTCATGGGTGAATCCAAATCCAGAGAATTGAGTAAATTAAGTAATCTTCTTAAAAATTATAGTCCTGTAGATTTTGAATATAGTGATATTGAGAATGATACAGATTTTAATCCTGATGACCCAGGAATACTTGAATATTCTATACTTAAAGATGGTAGACATTTAATTACAAAGCAAAATGGTACTACTCCTGACAGACATAATAATAAAGAATGTTTAAATTATACCTATGAAGATTGCTTTAATAATCTAAATTCTACAAATCTTGATAAATCTAAGAAGTGTAGTGATTCTATCAATCTTAATAATTGTAGTGATTCTACACTCTTAGTAAATAGTAGTAATTCTATTAATTGTAGAAATTCTACTTTTTTAGAAAATTGTTTAAGTGTTACAAATTCATCTAGCTGCAATGGGTGTGAAAATTCTCATAATTTATCAAATTGTAGTAATTGTAATGATTGTTCTGGACTAAGCTCTTGTTTTAATTGTAAATGCTCAAATAATTGTTTTAATTCAACAAATGTATTTAGTATGAATAATAGACATAATGAAAACCGACGAAATGATGGATTTCTTGTAGTACTAAGCACTAAAAATGTTTTAGATGTGAATGGTGATCATCACAAAGTCCCAGAACCGTATTATACAATGTCTGATAGTGAGTTGCAAGAATTATTAAATAATGCAACAAAAAGTTATAATTCATTTAAAGAAGCTAATGAAAAATTTAAAAAAGCCACAATTTGGATGGAAGTAATAGGAGGCATTGGAATTGGAGTAACATTACTTTCTGGAACAATTGCCGCTGTAATGGGTGCTTTGGGATGTGCTCCTGGTCAAGCAACAGCAAATATTGCTAACACAGAAAGTGTCACATCTAAACCTGCATTTGATTCAGGATGGGCAGGAGCAAAATGGGCAATGAAAGCTTTACAAGGTACTAGAACCATGTTAGCTCTTGAGACAGTTGCTGGTGCTTCAGAAATTGCTGCACATATCATGACTGGTTTTTATTTTAGCAAAGAGTCTGAGGAAGATGATTATGATGATAATTGCAAAAAATCACAATCTGAAATAGGTTTTAGAAATCAATACAAAATTTTAGTTAATAATGTGAATTAATAGCTTTTCTTAGCCTCTTTCATGATTGTCACCCAGTACTGTAAAGTTAAGATGGAATAATGTAATTGTAAAATTGTGGAATCGACTTAAAATTCAATGTAATTAATATGCAATGATTTTTATAGGTTAACATTGAAATTTTCAATCATGACTCTTCATCCTCTTTTTTACAGTATCATTATAATTGCCATGGGATTTTTGACATACTCATAAAAACTTGATTTTCAGTATTGGGTTTCAAACTATACTATAGTATCCAAAAAGGACCATGTGAAAAAATTCAATGGGTGAAATAATTTTTCCATATTTTGATCCCATTTAACTCTCAAAGTCTAAATAAATTTCAATATTTTCAATAGTTCTGAATAACTTCTTCAAATGACGAAGTAAAGTCACCAAAATAATTTTCCAATTTATCGTTTGTGATTGGTAGGAAATTAAATTGAAGGTGCTTGTAACTTTGAAAGTTAGGTTTTTATCTTGTTTTTAACAAGATCAACAAATTCTTTCGGTATTTTATCCAAATGATTCAGCAAATTTTTAAATTTGCTGTTTGCTTTTTTACATGATTTATAGTCATTTTGGAAAAGTTTTTAAATTTTTTAAATCAGAGATTTAAAAGGTTAGAAAATCTTTGATTTTCTTAAATTTTCAATAGAATTATTATCTATTATTTTCTTATTTTTTAATCATTGAAAATTTATTTTCAATTTAGAAGAATTAATTCTTCGTTTTAACAAGTAAGAATTAATTATTTTAAAAAATTAAATGATAATATCATGTATTTTATCTAATAAAGAATATTTAATAGATCAATATTAATTTAAAGAAATTTATTTTTTAAGAACATTATCAAACTTATTATAGAACGGAATATTTCTAATATTATTCACAGTCCGTTTTTTTTCGAAATATTTTTTAAGTTTATCTCTGGGTTTTTACTTTATTAAAAGCATTAAATCAAATATATATTAAAATATGAAACTAAATAAGAATATTTGACATTGTAAAAAATTCAGTGGGTGGCATGGTGATGCCGATGTAAAAATAAATCTAAAAAATGTTATATTGGCATAATATTTAAATAGGAGAAAGGATATTAATTAATATCATGTTAA
>JAITGU010000015.1 GCA_031280375.1 Candidatus Methanovirga procula
GACTTCACATGTTATAATGGTATAAAGTGATAATTATGAACAATATAATTAATCTTATCAGCAACAAATGTAGCTGATGTTAAAAAACACGGTGATAAATATGAATGAATATTGATCAATATAGTAGATTGGGAAATTTTCCGCTCAATACTAATGCAAGCTTACAAAAATAAGACACAGAAAGGTGGAAGACCTGAAATCGATGTTATAATCATGTTCAAAGCCTTAATAATCCAAAAAATGTATGGTTTATCTGATCCAGAATTAGAAAGGAGTCTCTGTGACAGAGTTTCATTTAGAAAGTTCCTTGGATGGTCCATTATACCTGTATAAAGCTACAATAATGGTTATTTAGAGAAAGGTTAAGCAAATCTGGAGTTATGAATGAAATGTGGTCTTTATTCAATGAAATGATAGTATAATTATGGGTTAGAGTCTGGAAGGGAGTATGAGTCAGGATGCATACTTACCTAACAAGATCCAGGTCATCAAAAAAAACTCGCCACGAGGGTTAGAAGCGAAAACAACCCGTAGTAAAGATGGTACTATGGACTAAAAAAGGTGTTAAAAGTTTTTTTGGATACAAGACACATACATTAGTTGTATAATAAGCATGGATTAATCCAGAGCAGAATTAACTACTGCTTCCCCACACGATAACCATAATAGATCTATGTACCGATGAACATTCAGGTTATTTTACAAGGATAAAGGTTATTGTGGTGTGAAACCTATGAGAACATGATGCCACACTTCAAAAGAAGCCTAAAGGTGGGGAGTTAAGTATCAGAGAGAAAATGAGAAATAAAAGAATTTCCAGTAAGAGAGCTCCAGTTGAAAGGCCCTATGCAGTGTATTAAAACTGTGTTTAAATCTGGTCACACACGATTAACAACCATAGCAAGAAACCAGGTAGATAATTTAATGAAATGCACAGCATTTAACTTAATTCAATTACCAAGATTACTAAATGAAATTTGTTCCGCTTAGCATATAGCTATGAAAAAATTAGGGAAAAACCCTAAAAATAGCGATGAAATTAGCCTTAAAAAGACAAAATATGCGAATTTTTCAATGAAAAAATGAAAATAATAACAAAACATCATATCAATATATGTTTAAATTAAGTTTATAGAAGCTCTCATAATATACATAATAGTCTTATCAGTAGAAAATGTAGGTGATGTTCTAAAAGCATGATGTATAAATTAAATGAATATTTGACCAGTATAATAAGATTAAGAAATTTGTTCCACTTAGTGCATAGCTTATGAAAAAATTAGGGAAAAATCCTAAAAATAACAGTAAAATTAGCCTTAAAAGATAAAATATACGAATTTTCCAATGAAAAAATGAAATAATAACAAAACATCATATCAATATATGTTAAAATTAAGTTTATAGAAGCTCTCTATGGTTAGAATTTCACTAAAATACTATGCTAATGAAAATATTGTCAATATATAAAACCAATACCTGTAGAAAGAATCAATTTGTCATGACAATAGTCATTTTGGAAAATTTTACAAAATTACTGAAAATTCTTTGGATTACTGAAAATCGAAGATTTTCATACTTACAAAAATTGCAAAGCAATTTTGGTAATTTTAATATTTGATATAACATTATTTAAATTTAATTTAAAGGTATTTTATAAGATATGATTAAATTTAATAATTGATGAACATTAACATAATGACTATAATAAAAATTTCCATGTGTTCAATTATTAAATTCAGAGATAGCTATATTTACTTTTAGACAATTTATTATCTTAATTACTCATTATAAATCTAATAATATATTTAAATCAAAAATTTGCTTCTATCATGTTCAAATGTTAAAAATTAATACATAATATAATTTTTTTACTCACCACATATAAACATTTTTATCCTAAAAATTATAAAATTTTCTAAAAGACTTCTTTAATTTTTCTAGATATTTAATCTCTTAAATTCGCATTTAACTTCATTATCAGCGAATACCACGCCTAAAAAAACCAGATCATGCTTTAAATACTTCTCATAATATCTATTATCCTTGATTTGATTTAAAGCCTTAACTAATAAGTCATCAATTTTATTTTTATTTTTACCAAACTTAATCTCAACGATAATAGCTAAGTCCTCAATTATTAGAACTGCATCCATCTGCCCAATATTGGTGATTACTTCGCCTTCGATTTTAAATCCTAACAAGTTTAACCACAATAAGAATATTGAATGAAAGTAAGCTTCATTGTCATTATAAAGATTGTAGGGTATTGATGCTAACATTTCACGGAGATTAAAGTTTAAGCCTTCATCATCCATATTTAAGAAATTTCTCCTCATTCTATCTCTTAAATCATTCACCTGGTTAAGTGGATAATCCATGGAAATATTCATCAAATACTTAATCAAAGAATCCTTAACTTCTGTGTTCGGAATGCTTAAAAGATAATTAATCCTTAAATCAATTATTTCTTTTCTATGGATAGTTAAGTATCCAGATTGAAACATTAAAGGAACTAATGGAATATTTTCAGGATCATAAGCATCCAATATCTCAGAACCAGCTTCAACTTGTGAAAATATCTTATTTAAAGTATTTTTTCCTTTTAAAATCTCAAGAAGAAAAGTTGGTGTTCCTGTTTTAAACCAATAATTATTAAACTCCATTTCACCAAACAGAGATAAAGTAGACTGAGGATTATAAACAAAATTCTTACCATCCCAACTATAACCATTATACCATTCTTTAATACTCAATAAAGTACTTTCCACATCAATATCAAACTCTTTAGAAAGATTCACAATATATAATTTAAAATAATTCTCTAATTCATCTTGAGTGTAACCGCAAATTGTAGAAAACTTATTAGAAAGAGTTATATCAATTAAATTATTCAATCCAGAAAAAATTGATGTTCCAACAAACTTAGAAACACCAGTTAAAAAGACAAACCTTAAATTGTCATCCTGACTCTTCAAAATCTGATAAAAATCATGTAAAATCTCTTTCATCTCATCACGAACAGTGGGATAAGAAATATTATCCAAAACAGGCTTATCATACTCATCAACCAAAACCACAACTTTACCATGCTTACCATATAAGTTCTTAATTAACTCTCTAAACTTACCATCCACTTTTTTATGTTTTAATGTTATGTTGTATAATTCAGCAATTTCTTCTATAACATCGATTAAATAATATTTTAAATCATCTCCAGATCTTAAGATGCCCCCACTAAAGTCTATTCTGATGACTGGATATGTTTTATTCCAGTTCCACTTATCATAGATATATAAGTCTTTAAATAATTCTTTTTTTCCTAAAAATAGGTTTTCAAGTGTGCTGATAAGTAAAGACTTACCAAATCTCCTTGGACGAGATAAAAAATAGTTTGTTCCTTCTAATATCAGATTATATATGTCTTTTGTTTTATCAACATAAAGATAATTATTTGTTTTCAATTTTTTAAAAGATTGAATACCGATAGGTAATTTTTGCAAATCATTTTCCATTAAAATCATCTTTTATATGCTTGTCATATATTGTTTATTTTTATTATAAATGATATCTTAGAATATGTTAATAATTTTTAAAAACTGATTTAAATATTTTTATTTTCTAAAAATATTAATTATAAATAAACATTTAATTAAATAGAACTACATCATACAATTAAATAAAATTATAGGATAATATTCAAATTCATTGATTATACATAAAAATAACTTTATTTTTCAAAACTAATAAAACTTATTATTAATAATAATAGATAAAATAATAATCAACTTCATTGAAAAAAAACAATAAACAAAAATAAGACACAAAAAAGTTTAATTATTAAATAAATTAATTTTTATCGGAGAGGCTGTTCACAATCATTTTTGTTTAATGAGTATTTAAATCAAATTAAACAAAATTTAATATATGGACTATTAATCACTGAAAATCCTTTGGATCACTGAAAATCGAGGATTTTCATTATTTTCCAGTAAAAACTCGCGAATTTTTTTATGATATACTTGCAACTGAATGTTTGTCAATTTGATAGTTCTTTTGCGAGTTTCATCATGTTTTTATGTCCAATATTGATTAGTATGTATAGCAGTTTTCCAATGGGTATTTTTACTATTTTCAAATTACTAGTGTTTGTGAAGTCATTGAAGTTCATCACAATTTTTGCACTTATATTTTTTTTGATAGGTCCTTTGTTTTATCTTCCCTTGTTATGGATTTTGTGAAAACCGCAATGTGGATCGATGACACCATTCGCCTAAAATTAAGTTGTCTTGACATTATCAGTAGAAAATGTAGGTGATGTTAAAAAATGTGGTGATAAATTAAATGAATATTGACCAGTATAATTTAAAATAATTATCGTTTACTTTAGGAAGAATTAAAATACAATATTTTTATATAAAATAATAACTATAATATTAAAACATCTTCTCAACGGTATTATAAAAAAAATAGTCATGGTAAATTAAATGGAAAATGAAGAACAAAAAAAAATTGAAAAAACTATTAACACACAAGTAAATGAATTTTTAACTTATTTGAATTCAACTCTTCCAGAAAGTATGGAATTAGAATACGAAGGATTCTACAGAAGAGGATTTTTTGTAAGTAAAAAAAGATATGCTGTCATTGAAGATGGAAAGATAATAGCTAAGGGTTTAGAACTTGTTAGGAGAGACTGGGCTCCAATAGTTAAAACTACACAAAAAGATGTTTTAATGGCTATTTTAAAAAATGGGAATGTTGATGAAGCTATTGAAATAATTAAAAAGGTTTTAAAAAAGATAAAAACTGGAAATTTGAATATGGAAGAACTTGTAATACATACACAAATAACTAAGAAACTTTCTAATTATAAACAGGTTGGTCCCCATGTTGTGGTTGCAAGAAAATTAGAAGCAGAAAATAGGTTAAAGGCAGAAAAAGGAACAATTATACAATATGTTATTGTTAAGGGTAAGGGTTCAATAAGTGAAAAAGCCATCCCCTATGAGGATTATGTTGATGGAACCTATGATCCAGAATACTATATTAACAACCAAGTACTTCCTGCAATATCAAGAATAATGGGACCATTTGGTTACAGTAAAGAGAATTTATTGGAATTAATAGAAAATGAAAAACAGCAAACTTTAGATGCTTTTTTTAATTAATAATAATTTATATGAACTTGTTCAAGTTAGCCTTAGCCCATTTAACACCAGCATCAAAAACTTCAATATTTTTATCCACTACCTTAGGTTTGGATTTGAATGTTTCCTTTATACCTTGATAAAATGCTTCTTTGGATATTGAACTACTTGTTTGATTAGCATACTCCCATAAAACACCGAGCATAATAGTGTTAATAGCCTTCAAACCAGAGTATTTTGTTGCAATATCATATACTGGAACTGGAATAGCTGTTTTAGATATTTTACAATCATCAATATAGGAATCATAAAATATTACCCCATCTTCTTTTACTTCACCAACAAATTTCTCTAATGCAGGTTTATTCAAAGCTATTAAAACATCTGAATTTTCAACCACTGGAGAACCAATACTATCCCCAGAAATTACAACAGAACAGTTTGCAGTTCCTCCTCTCTGTTCTGGACCATAAGCAGGATACCAGGACACATATTTTTTATCAGCACATGCTGCTTGAGCAAGTGTTAAACCTCCACTTAAAACACCCTGACCACCAAACCCAGCTATTTTAATGTTTAATTGTTTATAACTCAGACTTTTCTCGATCTTATCAGTATTATCCCTATCAACATCAAATACTTTATCCAACGATTTCATTGAAAAATCACTTTCATCACGTATAATAGGTTCAACTTCATTAGATTTATCCCTAAATCTTTTAACTGGAAACTCTTTTACCATATTGTCAGTTATAAAGTTTTCAACATCTTCAACAGACATTCTAAGATTAGTTGGGCATGGAGATAAAATTTCAACAAAAGTATATCCCTTATTCTCTTTTTGAATTTGTAATGCTTTTTTAATAGCTATTTTCGCTTTTCTAATACTTCGTGGATTTGCAAGTGAAACCCTTTCAATGAAGATTGGTGCTTCAAGAGTGTTAAGAAGTTCACATATATGAATAGGATAACCAGCATAAAGAGGATCCCTACCAGTCTGTGAAGTTATTGTTTTCTCTCCAACAAGAGTTGTAGGTGCCATTTGTCCACCAGTCATGCCATAAACCGTGTTATTAACAAAAAAAACAGCTATTTTTTCTCCACGATTTGCTGTCTGTATAGTTTCATTTAAACCAATAGATGCTAAATCACCATCTCCTTGATAGGACATTACAATAGAATTTGGTTCTGCTCGAGAAATAGCTGTTCCAACAGCAGGAGCTCGTCCATGAGCTGTTTGAATATTACCACAGTTAAAGTAATAGTAAGCAAACACAGCACAACCAACTGGAGAAATCATAACAGACCTTTCTTGAATACATAATTCATCAATAACCTCACCAATCAATTTATGGAGAATACCATGACCGCAACCAGCACAATAATGAGTTGTATTAGGAGAATTCCCTCCTTTTCTTAAAAAAATATCATTAATTGATTTAGGTTTTTTAATAACTTTAAAACATTCAGTATTATTATCAGCACAGTTATCTAAATTTTTTATGTTTTCGATTATAATCTCCCCTTAATCAATAATACTACCAAATCTATCATCGTCTTCTTTAAAATCAACTGTATCTGAGACAATAATATCTTCTTTTTCAGTATCCAATGAATTATTATCTTCTAAATCTTCACTATATCCAGATATTTCATAAATTTTTTCTAAAATCTGAGGAACTTTAATTAAATTTCCACCCATTCTATTAACCAAATGAATATTATTAGAAAAAGTAGATAATTTAATATCTTCTAACATCTGCCCATTACTCATCTCCACAGAAATGAATTCAACACCATTTTCTGAAAGTTCCGAAAGTTTATCCTTAGGAAATGGGAAAAGAGTTTTAAGACGTAACAAGCCAACACCAATACCTTTTTCTCGTGCAATATCAATAGCTGTTTTTGATAATCGACTACTAATCCCATAAGAAACAATGATAATTTGAGCATCAGCTATTTTATATTCTTCATAATCAACTTCATTAAATTCAATATCATCATATTTTTCTTGAAGTTTGAAATTAAAATCTTCAAGTAAATCAAAATCAAGGAATATTGAAGTGACTAAATTGCCCATAGTTTCCTTGTTGCCCCTAACAGCACGACTGTTATCTATCTCGAGCCCAATTGCTTTTTCTGGAAAAACTAAAGGTTCCGCCATTTGCCCAATAACAGCATCAGTTAAAACTATTACAGGAGTTCTATATTTTTCTGAAAGTTCAAAACCTTTAATTACCATATCGCACATTTCTTGAACACTATTAGGTGCAAGAACAATGGTTCTGTAATTTCCATGTCCTCCACCCTTAACAATTTGATTGTAATCCCCTTGTTCAGGCCCAATATTACCAAGACCAGGGCCAGCCCTCATAACATCAACAATAACAGCTGGAAGTTCAGCACCAGCCAAAAATGCAATTCCTTCCTGTTTTAAACTAATTCCTGGACCAGAAGACGCACCCATTACTCTGTGTCCTGTAGCAGCACCACCATAAATCATATTAATAGCTGATTCCTCACTTTCTGCTTGGATAAATTTTCTTCCAAGCATAGGAAAATATTTTGATGCTTCATGAAGAATTTCACTTGCAGGTGTTATAGGATAACCAAAAAAACAATCACATCCAGCATATAAGGCACCTATAATTGCTGCAGTATTCCCTTTTACTATTTGACTAACCATTTATTCTCTCCCATTAAATGTTTAAGTAAAACCAAGGATATAACTTCTAAAAAATATCTAAAAGTTAATGTTGCACAATTAATTTTTTTTAATCCTGTTTAAAGTTTTATTAAAATATGAAACCTAAATTTTTACATAAAGCCATGATTTCAATTTTCTTTTAAGTTCAAATCGTGAAATTGAATTTAATAATTTAAAAAAACAATATTATTTATTTAATTTTTAAATATAATAAAGTTTCATTAAATACTTACAAAAGTGAAAAATAAATTAACCCTAAATTAAAAGACAAATGTTCAATATTAAAAAAAGAAAAAATTCTATTTTAAAAAAAATAATCAAAAATAGCTATTTGAAAGAACATTATGAAGACCTATTCGTATCTTACAAATACTATACTCCATTTAAATTCGTATTTATAGTATTAATTTACTATTATTAACCTACTCTATTTCTAAAGATACTTCAAAACGAGTAGGAACCAATTTTGGTCTTTCATCTGTTATCAGATGAAAATAACTCATAATAGACATGTAATAAGTACAAAAACCTGAAATAATACCATTTAACATTTCAGATCTTTATCCCCAAAATCAATATTAAAATCCACTGAAAAATATAGACTATATGTGCCAACCACGCATAAAGAAATACAATAACGCCAACTACAATTGAATAGAAAATCCTTATAAACAACTCTAATCTACTCGCCTTTTCTTCATAAACCAAGTATTGGAATCCATTTAAAAACACACTCATATTCTTAGGAGCTATTCCTGGTCTTTCATCTGTTATCAAATAATAACAATAACTTATAATCTGAATAAAATATGTACAAAAACCTGAAATAATACCATTTAACATTTCAGATCTTTTCCCCAAATCAATATCACAATCCATTGAAAAATAGAGACTATAGATGCTAATAAAGAATATAGACTTGCAACCAAACTTAACACAAACGAATAGAAAATCCTTATAAACAACTCTAATCTACTCGCCTTTTCTTCATAAACTAAATATTCTTTCATCAAATCATCACATCACTTTTATTATTCCAGTCTTTATAAAAATAATTCTAAAAAAATATATTTCTCTAAAATAATATCTATTGGATAAGATTATAATATTTTAAATATAAAACACATTTTTTAGTCTATATTTTATACTATATAAACATTTCTATTTAATTTTATAAAAAGCCATAACAGTTAGTTTAATCTTAATAATTACCAGATACAAGGATAACTGTAACTCAAAAATATCAATGACTTCAGAATACAAGAATTGATTTATAAAAATAATATTAAATTACTTCGTTAACAATGATTAATATTATTTAAAATAATTAATTTTTATAAATAAAAAATATAATAATATAAATATATAATATAAAAGATAGATATTTTACCTAAATTTTAAAAATAGTATCTGATTATAAAATTCAAATTATGAAGTACCCTAATTAAAAGAAATTATTTTACTTAATAAATTATTCTATTAAAGTAACAGATTTATATTGGTAGATATTATGGATTTAAATGGAAAAGTGACAAGTGGATACGGTAAAGGCTGTGTTTTTTTATCTGACGAGTATTATAAAGAAAATATTAACCAAGAATGTGGATTTACACCATACCCAGGAACATTGAACATTGTTGTAGATGATGAATACATAGACAATATAATAAAAATTAAAAAAGAAAATGAAAAAAGAATTGATGGTGACGAAAATCATGGAAGTGTGAAGTTTGTTAAAGCCATTTTAGAAGATAGTGTTCATGGTGCTATTTTATTTCCTGATAAAACTACACACAAAGAAAATGAAATTGAATTCATATCAGAAGAAAATTTAAGAGCTAAATTTGACTTAGAAGATGGAGATGAAGTTAAAGTTACAATGTATGACTTCTAATAAAAATAATTATTTAAACCTGGTTTTTAAGAAAATTAAATTATAATTTTATACACCAACAATGTTAGTAAAAAAAAAAAAAACTTAATAATGTGAAAAAATGCTGAAGAAAGGAATTGATAGAGTTAAAAAAGGTGAATTCATTTTAGTGTACGATGATGACGAAAGAGAAGGTGAAACAGACATGATAATTGGTGCGGAATTCGTGACTGGTTCACAAGTAGCCACAATGAGACAAGATGCTGGAGGATTGATTTGTACATGTATTCACCCTAATTACTGTGATAAAATTGGTTTGCCTTATATGAACGATATTATGGAAGTTGCAAAAGACAAATTCCCTATTTTAGATAAATTAACTCCAAACGACATACCTTATGATGAACGATCATCTTTTTCTATCTGGGTGAATAATAGAAAAACATTTACAGGAATAACTGACAATGATAGGGCTTTAACAATAAGTAGTGTGGCAAAATTATGTAAAGAAGAAAAATTTGATCAATTTGGAAATGAATTTCGTTCTCCAGGTCATGTTTCACTGTTAAGAGGTGTTTATGATTTACTTGAAAAAAGACAAGGTCACACAGAACTTAGTTTAGCATTAGCAGAAATGGCAGGTATAACTCCAGTTACTGTAGTCTGTGAAATGATGGATGGAAAAACAAAAGAGTCATTATCCATAGAAAATGCTGAAAATTATGCGAAAACAAATGATTTAGCATTTTTAGATGGAAGTAAAATTATTGATGAATATTTAAAAAAAAATGAATCAAACTAAAAAAAAAAAAAAAAAAAAAAAAAAAAATGTATATTGTGAGACAAAATTTTTCGCATTCCAAAAATATTTTTTTTACTTAAAAATTTTAATTTTTAAGTTAGAAAATCTTTGATTTTCTTAAATTTTGTTATAAAATATTAATATTTTTAATAATTTATTAAATACTCTTATTTCTAATATAAAATTATTATATACAATATTTAAATTTAACCAAATGAACTAAAATAAAAATTTAAAAATCAACAGTTCTATAAAATGCTGTAAAAATTAGTGCCATATAAAAATAATAAAAAGTCTTAAATATTTAGTATTTTAATCTTAGTCATTAACTGTCTTCAAGATCCACAATTCCATCAATATCTGTAACTCCAAGATCTTCCTGTGAATTTTCTATCTGTCCATCCTTAATTTTAATTATTCTTTCTGCCTTTTTAGCTATTTCAAAATCATGAGTCACAACTACAAGTGCGGCATTTGTCTCTTTTTGTTTTTCTTGTAATAGATCCATTATTACTTCACTATTTTCACTATCAAGTTGACCTGTTGGCTCATCAGCAAGTATAATCTTAGGATTATTAACCAAAGCTCGTGCAATAGCTACCCTCTGCATCTGCCCACCAGATAATTTATTTGGACGTTTATTAACAAATTCATCTAAGCCTACAGCCTTCAAAAGATTCATTGCTCTACTCTTCATATCAGACGACTTAACACCACTCCCAAATAAAGGCAACTCAACATTTTCCACACAAGTCAAATTTGGAACAAGATTATGTAATTGAAAAACAAACCCTACGGTTTCTCGTCTATACTTACTTAAACTTACTTTAGATAGACTCTCTCCCATAACATCTACAGTTCCTTCATTCGGAACATCCAAACCACCGATCATATTTAACAAAGTGGACTTACCTGAACCAGA
The DNA here is from genome assembly GCA_031280375.1 of Candidatus Methanovirga procula. Lineage (GTDB taxonomy): Archaea > Methanobacteriota > Methanobacteria > Methanobacteriales > Methanobacteriaceae > Methanovirga > Methanovirga procula. Next base: position 11,452 of record JAITGU010000015.1, read on the forward strand.
AGTACCCATTATAGAAACAAATTCCCCATCGTCAATATCTAAATTAATATTATTTAAAGCTATTGTCATTCCTTTATCATATCTTTTAGTTAAATTTTTAATGCTTATCATGAATATCAATCAACCTCAATAAACCTCATCCAAAAACTTTAAAAAAGTTTTGATACAAAGACAAAACTTTAAAAAAGTTTTGATACAAAGATTTGAAAAAAATCATTTGTACCCTTAGAAAACTTTAAAAAATCATTCGTATCTCATTGCTTCGCTTGGTTTTATACGGAATGCTTTTAGTAATGGGATTATAATTCCTATTAATGGCACAAATAAAGATGCTAAGAAAGTTAATGCAAAAATTCTTTGGAATACAATCATATTCATATGTAATGTGTTAACAAAAGTTTCTTGAATAGCAGAACCATTATACAAATAAAGAATCAATAGGATAATTAAAACTATAACCCATGCAATTAGTAGTTGGAAAACAGATTCCAAAATTATCAATCCAGAGACCCTGAAATTAGTCCAACCAATACTTTTTAAAACGCCTATTTCTCTTGTTCTCTCACCCACAGATTTTAACATTGCAATCATAATAACAATAGAGCCTATTAAAACTAAAAAAAGAGTCATATAAAAAAAGAATGATTTTATACCTTTAGTCATTTCATCTTTTTGGTTTTCAAGATCAGACATATTAAACTTGGAGTTATTCAAACTATTAGATCCATTCATATGAGCAAGATTATTTTTATCTATACCCATATTTTGTAGATCTTCATCAGACATATTATCAAGTGAAGAAGAATCATCTAAATTTGAATAATTTTCCATCAACGCAGAATAATTCTGACTTTCAAAACTATTATTCATTGAAGCATTTATCGCTTTATCAACCAAATTTCCTCCAATTTCGCCAGAAGTTATACTTGCAAACAACGCCAAAATACCTATCGTTAGAAGGATTATGATAAATGTTGAACGCCATTTATTTCTAAAAACATTTTTTAAAGCAAACGAAAAAAATAATAAATCCATTTAAACACCTAAACACAAAAAATTAAATATTTCAAAATAATTTTATTCATTAAATTAATTTATTAAATTGAATTTTTAAAAGATATAATTATATTAATAAATTATTATAGTTTATTCTTTTATTATATAAATACTTAGTTAAAAAATATATTATTAAAAAAATATAACATTTAAATATTCATTTTCAAACGTTCCATTTCCTTTGCAATGAACTCTTTTTTGATTCTATTTTTTTCTCTTCGAATAAAAATGTCAAATCTTTCTTTATACCATGATTTTTCCCAGATGACTCTTTCTTCAGATGGATTATTAATTATAGAACTTATTTCCTCAATTTCATAGTAGTCACAACCCATCACATCTTGACACATTACAAAAATAGCTAACCCGACTTGTTTCTTATCTGTTTTGCCACCGCATTTTGGACAACTCGTATCAAAGTTGTATAAACCGTCTTCCATATTAACACATAGACTATTTTAATTTAAATATAAAAAAACTATAAGCTCTATTTTCCTTTTAAAAATCTGTTAAAATAGTTTCATCTGCTCCAGCAATAGCCATTAAATATTCTGCTTCAACAATATGAAGTTTTGAAGGCAATGCAATGCAATGTAATGGCTCTCCAAAATCAAAATCTATTAAATCAGATATCTTTCCTGCTTTTAGTTTTAAATCCTTTGAACCAACATGTGCAATGCCAATAGCTAAAGTTTCTTCATTAATAAGGAAATCTTTTCTTCCTTGATCTAACAAATCATCTCTGACTTTCAAAATATATTCCAATCCCTGATTAACAGTCATGAATCTATTTTTATCAGCTTGAATATCTAAGAGAACAAGAGTATGAGCACTATTTTTAAAATTTTCTTCAATTGTTAAATAAGGAGAATGCGGGAAAAAATTTTTGTCTGGGAAAGGTATTGAAGTCACTTTTCCAAACTTGTAAGGTTGAAGACCAGATATTCCACATCCAGCAGATAAAATCGAAGAACTGTGAATTACTTCAGTTTCAATCCCATATTTTTTTGCTTCAACAATAAAATTAGTATGAGTGGTGGCTATTAAAGGGTCACCACCAGTTACTATAGCAACATCATATTTTTTTGCTTTATTTAAGAATATGTTTTCCTCTTCAACTTCCGCACGACTTAAAACAATGATATCTTTAGCAATTAAATCTTCAATTAGTTTAATATTGGTTCCAAATAGCTTTGAAGTAAAAAATTCAGCATAGATGAAATCAACACTTTTTAGAACTTTTAATCCTTTTAAAGAAATATCTTCATGATCTGATAATCCTAACCCAACAAAATAAAGCATACAAGTCACTATTAAGCAAAATATTAATTAATATTATTTTTAGTTTATAAAAACATTGATTTATTTTATAAAAAAACAAAATAAAAATAAGATATTTAAAAAATCATAGGTTTATAAAGTTATTCCCATATCAAGATTTTCTGTAAGTTCCTTATACCTGTTTCTAATGGTTACTTCAGTAACACCAGCTATTTCAGCAACATCTCTTTGAGTTTTTCTTTCAGTGAGTAAAACTGATGCAACATATAATGCTGCTGCAGCTACTCCATTAGGTCCTCTACCTGAAGTTAAACCTTTTGCCATGGCTTTCTCAATTATTTCAATAGCTCTTGATTGAGCTTCACTTGAAAGCCCTAATTCACTTGCAAATCTTGGAACATAATCAATAGGAGATGTTGGCATTAACTTTATGCTTAGTTCTCTGGATAAAAACCTGTAAGTTCTTCCAACTTCTTTTTTAGTCACTCTTGAAACCTCAGATATTTCATCCAATGTTCTTGGAACACTAGATCGTCTACATGCAATATATAATGAAGCAGCAACAACACCTTCAATACTTCTACCACGAATTAACTTCCTTTCAAGTGCATTTCTATAAAGAACAGAAGCAGATTCCCTAACACTTCTTGGAAGACTTAACCTTGAAGAAACTCTATCTAATTCACTTAAAGCAAAAGCAAGATTTCTTTCAGTAGAACTGGAAATTCTTATTTTTCTTTGCCATTTTCTTAAACGGTGCCATTGTGCACGATTTCTTGCAGGAATATCTCTACCATAAATATCTTTATTCCTCCAATCAATCATTGTACTTAGACCCTTATCATGAATTGTATAAGTTACTGGAGCTCCCACCCTTGTACGTTTATCTCTTTGTTCATGGTCAAATGCTCTCCATTCAGGTCCCATATCCACCAAGTTGTCATCTATAACAAGACCACACTCAGTACAAAAAATTTCTGCCCTTTCATAATCACCTATTAGATCCTCAGATCCACATTCAGGACATTTAGTTTGTCTTTCAACAACATAATAATCACTTCTTTTTCTATCTGGATCATCAATTATAGGATCTTCATCAAGAAGAACATTTTCTTCCTTAAGAATTCCACTATCATGAAGAATTTCATTTTTCATTTTTTCTTTCGTAGCTTCTTCCTCCTTTTATCTTTAGAAGATTTTGAGACATATAAATCATCATTAACATTGTATTTAAAATTTTTAGATTTAAGAATTATTGAAATATAAGGACTTTTAGTTGGTCCAAAAATATTGTATATTTTTCCAATTCGTTTTTTTTCTTGATTATACACTATTGCTCCAATTGGAGGACTTTGAGAAGAACAACCAATTAGTTTCCCAGAATTAGCAAGATGAAGAATGTTTCCTATAAATTTCATTTAATCCCATAGTAGTAATAATAATCCATTGGAATATTTTAATACAAAACTTTTAACATTTTTAATATAATCCTCTATAAAAAATATTTAATTCCAATATTTATATAATTATTAACTAATATTATAAAGTAAAATTTGTTAAAGTAAAAATTGTAAAAATTTGAATTAATGAACAATTTGTTATAAAAACATTTTAAACCTCAATAAATTGAAAATTACATCCATATTAATAGAAAAAACATTTTTAATAGATAATTAACATAACATTAATAAAAATTAACTTACTAACAAAAATTAACGAACTATAACTTTAATATATGAATAACATATAAATTAAACACAATACTTGTAAAGTTGTGTTTTTCATTATATATATACTTTACTAATTTAAAGAGATTGTAAAATTTATGAGTTTTTCTCATATTGCTTCATTTCCAACATAATAAATCTAAATACTTTATACCTGATGAGTTTCAAAGTAAAAAAAAAAAAATACTTGTGGGCTTACATAGGCTATATATTCTATCACCACCATAATAATCAGCAATAATATCATATCTTCCAGCACGATACTTATCACAATATCATTCTAAATTACCAATTGGACCATTATCAGGATGTGAAAGTCAGTCCTGGATAATTTCATACTTAAGAATTAAAAAAATTATAATTTCTTAAATTCAAATAAAAATAATAATATTAATCTATTGTTAAAGCTTTTATAAAACTAATCACTATTGGTAGCATGTTCAACGACAATTAATTTTTTCGCCTTTTTATCCATAGTTATCTTTCTAATCTCTTCAAAAAAAGATTTCC
>JAITGU010000050.1 GCA_031280375.1 Candidatus Methanovirga procula
TTGATAGGAGTAATGATTTGTTAATATGCTGATATGTGTGAATATGCAGTTTTAACTGTGTGAATTTGGTTTTTGTGTTTTGTTTGTGATTAGTTTTGAACTTTCCAGATGAAACTATACTACATTACATATTTAAAATCACACAACTAACTTGTCTTAACAATAGTATTTTACTGAAATTTATTAACCTTATATATTTTTATTAAATTTTTAAAAAGACTCAATATATCTTAGAATTAAAAATTAATCAATTTTAAGAATAATTTTTTAATAAAAATGTTATAAAAAAAATTGGTAAAATATTATAATCGAATTATAAAGATTTGTCTTAATAATCATAGTTCTTAATCATTTAAATAATTTTTCATTAAGTCAGCACTGATATAAAATGAATTATTAAATAATTAAATTTCCACTACCTTCTCTTAAAATAGTAGGTTTTAATTTAGTTAAATCAACCACAGTTGAAAATTTATCTGATTTTAAAGGCCCTATATCAATAGCTAAGTCAACATCGTGATTTAATTGTTTAACTATTTCCTTTGGAGTTGATAATGTCTCCATTAAAGACTTATTAGCACTTGTGGCTGTTATGGGAAAAATTTTCGAAAGTTCAATAGCTATTTCACTTTTTGGAATTCTAATTCCAATTTTAGGGTTATCTTTATCAAAAAATTTAAATCCTAAACCTCTTTTTTTATACATTATAAATGTGAATGGACCTGGAAGATTTCTATTTAAAATGTTAATATCTTGATTATTTCCTTTTGTTAACATTAAAACTGATTTAATAGATGGGAAACAAGCTGAAATTGGCTTATTCTCATCTCTTCCCTTAATTTGATAAACTTTCTTAACAGCGTCTTTATCAAAGATACTTACACCTAAACCATAAATTGTATCAGTCGGATAAATAATTACTCCACCTTCTGATAGAACGCTGATTGCATAATCAATTATATCTAAGTCTAAATCCTGATTCTCCATGTTTAAAATTTCCATAAAACACCAAAAAATGTAAATAAAAATATCTATTTAACCCATCAAATGTAATTTTAGTTGTAGATTAGATTTTTTATAAGTTATAATTCCATTACAGTAATGAAATGGTTTTTTCAAAAACTTACATTAATCTTAAAATTTAAATATAATAAATTATAAAATATAAATAGAAAAATTAAATTGATATAATATTTAAATAATTAAAAACATTTTGACTATGAAAAATTAATATTTATATTGTAATTATTACACATTTATATTAATAAATTTACTAAAGAATAGTTATAACTAAAAAAGTATTACAACTATGAAGTATTAATTAATTGATAATTATATAAGATTAAGAACTTTATAATAATTATTTTTTATGAAAATGAGGATATTTATATATATTTTTATGTTGGAAAATCATTAATAATAAAAATTATAAGTTAAAATTAAATTTGAGAATATAAAATAAAATATAGATTATTATCCATAAATAGGAGTGAGTAATAATATGGAGACAATCCCATTCGATCCTGAAATTGACAAATTAGAAGATCTTAAAAAAGAAATTCAAATGTTAAAAGAAGAAAACACTAAAACGAAAAGAAATTTAATGTGGAAAGTAAGAAAGTTAGAAAAAGATAAAGTCTTCACAGAAAATGAAAAAATTAAATTAGAACGTGAAGTTAAAGCCTTAAAAGGAGAGGTAGAAAGATTTAGATCTCCCCCATTAGTCTTAGCAACAATCACAGAAGTTTTAGGCAATGATAGGTTGGCTGTTAAAAGTAGTACAGGACCACATTTCCTTATAAACTACTCTAAATTTTTAGATCCAAAACTGTTAGTACCAGGCTCAAGAGTGGCTTTAAATCAACAAACATTTGGTGTGGTTGATGTGCTTCCTTCTGAGAAAGACCATAATGTTAACAGTATGGAAGTTGAAGAAAAACCTGACATCTCCTATGACACCATTGGAGGTCTTGATGAGCAGATATTGGAAGTTAAAGAAACAGTTGAACTACCACTTAAAAAGCCTGATCTCTTTAAAAAAATAGGTATTGAACCACCAAAAGGTGTTTTATTATATGGTCCTCCAGGGACTGGAAAAACCTTACTTGCCAAGGCAGTGGCACACGAAACCAATGCCACATTTATTAAAGTTGTGGCATCTGAATTTGTTAAAAAATACATTGGTGAAGGAGCGAAGCTTGTTAGAAATGTTTTTGAATTAGCTAAAGAAAAATCACCCAGCATAATCTTCATTGATGAACTTGATGCTGTCGCAGCTAAACGGCTTAAAAGTTCTACAAGTGGTGATCGTGAAGTTCAAAGAACATTAATGCAATTACTTGCAGAGTTGGATGGTTTTGAATCCAGAGGAGACATAGGAATTATCGCTGCTACAAACAGACCAGATATTTTAGATCCAGCATTACTTAGACCAGGAAGATTTGATAGATTTATTGAAGTTCCAGCTCCAAATGAAGAAGGAAGAAAAGAAATATTAAAAATTCACACCTCAAAAATGTCTCTATCACCAGAAGTTGACATTGAACTCTTAGCAAACTTAACCGACGGTGTTTCTGGTGCAGATATTAAAGCTATTTGTACTGAAGCAGGAATGTTTGCCATTAGAGAAGAACATGATGAAGTTACTGTATCTAACTTTATGGATGCTGTTAATAAAATAATGAAAATGGATCACGACGAAGAATTTAGAAGAGAAGCTGGAGTAATGTTTGGATAATTTAGATATAAATTCTAAGCTTTATCCATGTATTATAGTATTTTTTCTCTGTTTAGGTATAAATTCTGTGATGAACCCTATGAGCTCTGATTTATGATGATTGATGGGCGATCTGAGAATTTTATTTAAAACACTTAAATTTTTATAGGTATAAACAGTTTTTTACAGTTATTTGGGATTAATAATGAATTCAACTGAAATAAGTTTGGTTGAACTATGTTTTTACTCTTGGTTGATTCCAGGTTCAGGCCATATGTATTATAGACAAGTCAGAAAGGCAAGAAGTCTTTTAATTTTCACTTTTTTGTGGTATACAAGTATTCTACCAGATTTTTTAAAAATCCACAGTTTAAACATAGTTAGCACAATTATATTATTAGTGTACATAATCCTGGCAACATACTCTGTATATGATGTGTATAGAATATGGAAACAACACTCCAACCATTGAATATAAGTTCATAAGGTAATTTCTTGTAAATTAACTTATTGATATATTGATTAAATTTAAATTTATTATATTATTACTCTTATTTTTTAAAAATATGTAATATAATTATTTGATATTAAAAAATTTTATAAACAGTATCATAACCACTTAATTTTCATAGTTTTAAACTTGATTTTTAATAATTTTTACCTGCTTTTTATTATCAAAATTCATTCATTAAGTTTTAACTCTCTTTTTTTCATATAAAATAAATTATATATAAACATTTAAAATTAAATTGTCATGACAATAGTAAAGGCATTTTCTTAAACTTAATATATGATGTTAGTTTTTGGAAAATGATTTTGATGAACCTTTTGTTTTTAACGAAGTGAAAAACTTAGGAGACGAAGTCTCCGTTTATTCTCAAGCGAAGCATGAGAATTTAGAAAAATCTCTGATTTTTTGTTATTTCGAACGAAGTGAAAAATTTAACGAAATTTTATAATTTCGTGTTTTTAAAAGTTTCTTCTAAATAGTAAAAAATTGAAGTTTTTTAAACTTATAAAAACTTTTGATGAAACTTTTGTTTTGAACGAAGTGAAAAACTTAGGAGACGGAGTCTCCGTTTCTAAAAGTTTCTTCTAAATAGTAAAAAATTGAAGTTTTTTAAACTTATAAAAACTTTTGATGAAACTTTTGTTTCGAATGAAATGAAAAACTTAGGAAAATCTCTGATTTTCCGTTTTCTAAAAGTTTCTTCTAAATAGTAAAAAATCTAAGATTTTGAAATTTATAAAAGTTTTGATGAGTTTTTTAAAAGGTTCTTATAAAACATAAAATATAATATCTAACAAAAATAATAATTGCTATTATGAAAAAGAATATTTATCTTGGTAAAGAGAATATTTATCCATTCACAGCTATTGTAGGTCAAGAAAAGATTAAAAAAGCCTTAATACTAAATGCCATCAATCCTTCAATTGGTGGAGTATTGATTAAAGGAGATAGGGGAACAGGAAAAACAACAGCTGTTAGAGCATTAAGTAGTTTACTGCCAGAAATAGAAACTGTTGAAGGCTCACCATTCAATGTAGATAAAAATGAATACATTAATTTCCAATTGTACAAATTCCATAACAAAACAAAGGAGGATGAAATTAAAATAGTTAAAAAACCTATGAATGTAGTTGAACTTCCACTTGGAGCTACTGAAGATAGAGTTATCGGCTCGATTAACATAGAAAAGGGACTGAAAGAAGGAGTAAAACAATTAGAGCCTGGAATTTTGGCTACTGCCCATAAAAATATACTCTACATTGATGAGATAAATCTTTTAGATGATAACTTAGTGGATGTTCTATTGGATTCTGCTGCTTTTGGAATGAATACAGTTGAAAGAGAAGGAATATCAATTAAACATCCATCAAAATTTATTTTAATTGGAACAATGAACCCAGAAGAAGGTGAACTTCGAAGACAACTTTCTGATAGAATAGGTTTAGAAATATTGGTTAGTGGAATAGAGAATATTAAAGAAAAAATTACAATTATGAAGTATAGGCAAGAATTTGAGAAAGATCCTAAATCATTCAGAGAAAAATTCAAGGATAAAGAAATAAAGCTTAAAGAAAGAATAGAAAGTGCTAAAGATGGATTAGCTGAAGTTGAGATTGATGATAACTTAATTAGAATAATAGCTATAAACACTGATAATTTAGGATTAGAAGGGCATAGAAAAGATATAGCTATTTTAAAAACTTCAAAGACAATAGCTGCATTTGAAGGAAGTAATACAGTGAATTATGAAAATGTGGTTGAGGCTTTTGAATTAGTTTTAGGTGAATATCCTGATTGTATGGATAGTTCTCAAAATGATGTCAATACTCCAAATAATGAAAATGATGGCACTGCTCAAAATAATGAAAGTAATTATACTCAGAATAATAATGAAAAACAAGACACTGAGAAAAAAGAAGATAAAAATGACAATGAACAACAATCACAACAAAATACTAAAAATGAGGAAAACAATAATGAAGAAGAAAATGAAAATTTATCAAATCAAGCACAAAGTGGAACTGATCTTAAAGAAAACGAAAATCAAGGTAGTGATTTAGAAATTAAAAGAGTTGAGAATCAAAGAAAAGTTGATGACTTTCCAATTGAAGAATTAGAAAAAGATATTAACAAAATTCTAATATTAAAAGGAAGAGAAAAAGAAAAAATTTATGGTAATAGAGTAGAATCAAAGACAGAAAAAGGAAAATATGTTAAAACAAAGTTTTCAAAGGATTATAATGATATAGCTATTGATGGAACATTACGGGCAGCTGCAATTCATTCAAGAGATAAAATCTCAGTTAAAAAAGAAGATTTAAGAAGTAAAATTAGAAAACATAAATCAAGGGCAAGTATAGTTGTTGTAATGGATTTAAGTGGCTCAATGATGAGTGATGAAAAAATAAATAAAATAAAGGGAATATTAAATAAAATTATTAAAAACATTAATAAACATAAGGACAAATTAACTGTCATTGGGTTTAAAGGTAATGAAAGTGAGATCATAATTCCAAACACAAAAAGACCAAGCTCTTTTTTAGACAAACTTGGAAAAATTAGTGTTGGTGGGACAACACCAATGGCTAAAGGATTAAAAAAAGGATATGAGATTCTAAAAAAAGAAAAAAAATATGGGGAGTACATTCCTATGCTTATTTTACTCTCTGATGGGATGCCTAATGTTGGTATTAAAAACAGCGATTTAAAAAATATTACTGGAAGTCCAATAAAGGATGTTTTAGCTATTGGAAGACAGTTGGCTGATGATAAAATATACATAATTGTTATAGATTTTGAAAAAAAGATCAAACAAGGTAAAAATGTTAATTTAGAGTTAGCTATTATTTCTAATGGCAAATACTATGATTTAGAAAATGTATGTGATTTTAGTGTAGCTATTGATAAAATATTAACTTATGAAAGGTCTATTTTATGAAAATAGCTATTTTTGTTTAATATTTATAAGAACCTTTTAGAAACACGAAATTATAAAATTTCGTTAAATTTCTCACTTCGTTCGAAATAACAAAAAATCAGAGATTTTTCTAAATTCTCATGCTTCGCTTGAGAATAAACGGAGACTTCGTCTCCTAAGTTTCTCATTTCATTCGAAACAAAAGGTTCATCAAAACTTATTTTTTAAAAATAATAAAATCCATTTTTAAAGAATTATTTTAATATTTATAAATTCATTTTTGATTTTATTATTTAAATTAATGAATAATTAATGTTTCGACCTTTAAGAAGCATAAATTTTTAGAAGTTGATTTTAAAAATGGTTTAAATATAATCACTGGAATCAATTCGACGGGCAAATCGACAATAACTCAAGGTTTAACCTATGCTTTTTTTGGCAAAAGCGATTATAAACTTAATGTTTGTTGTTTTGAATTTTCTTATCATATTCTTTTTTTAAAAATTTCTGCATATTCTTCGCAGATAATTCCACCATCTCAGGGGCAGGCCCTCCTATAACATTCCTTGATTTAACATTTTGAACAGGATCCAAGGCTTTCTTTATTAAGTCATTAGGTAAAGATAATGATTTTCCTGTAAGCTTAATAGCTATTTTATCTACAAATTCAGAATCTATCTTGTTGAAATCAAGATCATCGTTGGAATTTACTTCATTTACTATTCGTCCAACGATTTGATGAGCTATTCTAAAAGGGGTTTTTTTTTCTTTAACCATTAAATCAGCCAAATCTGTTGCAGTTGCAAAATTTTTGTAAGCTAACTCCAATCCTCTTTCCTTTTTAAAGTTAATTGATAAGGTCATTTTGGATGTTATACTTAAAATAGCTTCTGTATTTTCAATAACATTCCAAAGATGAGGATTTATCTCTTGTAAATCTCTATTATATGTGTATGGAATCCCTTTAAGTATCATTAAAATTGTCATAAGTTCTCCAGTTATAATGGATGATTTCCCACGGACTAATTCTGCAACATCAGGATTTTTTTTCTGTGGCATTATTGATGAGGTTGAGGAGAACTCATCAGATATTTCAATTAATCTGAATTCATAACTGCTCCACATAATTAGTTCTTCAGCTATTTTACATAGATTTGAAGATAAAATAGCTAAATCTGATACAACTTCAACTATGAAATCACGAGAACTAACACCGTCCATTGAATTCTCTAAGTAAGCATCAAATCCAAGAATCTTTGTAGTTAGTTCTCTGTTAATTGGAAATGTTGTTGTTGCTAATGCTCCTGAACCTAATGGATTTAAGTTCACTCGTTTATAACTGTCTTTAAGCCGCTCATAATCTCTTTTTAGTGATTGGGCATAAGCCATTAGGTGATGACCAAAGGTTATTGTTTGTCCATGTTGAAGATGAGTGTATCCAATAGATATTATGTTTTTGTGTTCAATAGCTAATTCAACTAATCCTTCAATGAATTCAAGAATAGATATTTGAATTTCGTCTATTTTAACCCTTAAACTTAGTCTGAGGTCAGTTGCAACTTGGTCATTTCTTGATTTTGCTGTATGCATAAATCCAGCATCATCTCCAACTGATTTAATCACATATTTTTCAACTGCCATATGAATATCTTCATCAGCATGATTAAAATTTAGTGCATCATAACCTTCATCCATTAGTTTAAATAAAGCTTCAAGTATTTTATCGGCTATTTCTTCATCTACTATTTTTTCTTCTTTTAACATTAAAGTATGTGCAATATTACATTTAACATCTGATTCAAAAATATATTTATCAAATTCTACTGATGATGTAAATTCAGCGGCTTCTTCATCCATTGCTTTCTTTAAACGACCATCTCTTATTTTCAAAAAAACACCTTGTTATATCTATTTATCTAAATTCAAAAATAGACAATGATTATATATGTCTTTTAATATATTGTTATAGTATTGTTCATAGAGATTGATAGTACTTCTTTTAATATATTTAATTTATTATTGTATTAATTTTTTCATAGTAGATTATATTTTACTATAAGATTATGAACCAGCATATATAATTTAAATATGACTTTTATAATATAATATAAATATTTTAAAAATTATAATTAATTATTATGAATAATAATTGATATGTATAAATAGTTAATTTATGAATTAAATTATTTTGATTATATTTATGAATGATTTTTTTGATGAGTATAAAAAGTTATAAATAAATTTTTTTAATGAGTAATAAAATATAAGTATATAGTTATTTTTTTTAATAAGTAAATTTTTTATCAATATTTTATTAAATTTTATATCTAAGATTTTATCTTTACAATACTATTTTTATATTGTTATTATTAGTTTATATTTATTGTTGTAATTTATATTGAAATAAAAAACAGATTTTAAATAAAAAATAGGTTTTAAAATGAAGAATAATGTTTATGAAATAGATTTATCTAAAATGACACCAAGAGAAGCAAATGAGTCCATTATAGGAAATGCTTCAAAATATGATAAAATAATTTTAAAAAATCCTCATGCAATGCACTATCTTATTGCAGGATTAGTAGAGGAAGTAGATATTGAAGTTGATGGATCAACAGGATATTTTATAGGAACCATGAATGATAAAGCGAATATAAAAGTCAATGGCAATGTTGGCTGGTTTGCTGGAGACAATATGACTGGAGGCAAACTTTTAATAGAAGGTTCTGCTGGTGATGGAGTAGGTCAAGGAATATATGGTGGAAAAATCATTGTAAGAAAAGATGCTGGTGCGAGAACTGGGGAGATAATGAAAAACGGCACTATAATTGTTGGAGGTAATTCAGGGTTTATGACTGGAATATTTATGATGGGTGGTCGTATAGTTGTTCTTGGTGATTTAGGTAAAGACATTGGTGAATCTATTATAAGAGGAGTTATTTATGTTTTAGGTGAAGTTGAAAGTTTAGGGAAAAATGCAACTTTAGTGGATATTGATGATGAAAATAAGAAAGAACTTAAAAGTTTGTTAAGTAAGTATGATTTTAATTTAAATAGCTCTGATTATGATAGTTTTAGAAAAATAATTCCGAAAAGTAAAAGACCGTTTTATGGTAAATAGCTAAGATTGGAGGTTAATTAATGCCATATAATGTTAAAAAAGATTCATTTTTGTGTAATAGAGAATTTTCTCGTCCAGGATGTTGTTGGTATAAGTGTGATGTTAAAGATGAGAATATTTGTCCTGAATGTTATTCATGCTATAATAATTGTCCTCACGGTGTTTATGAGATAATTAATAATGAACCATATCCTGTTCATCATAAAAACTGTGTTGGATGTAGAATTTGTGAGGAAATGTGTCCAAATAATGCTATTAATGTGTATGCAGTAAGTGATGACGTAAGAAATGTTTTTTCTTATGATGATGTGTTTGAAATTAAAAGAAAGTCAAATGAAGGTTCATATAAAGTAAAGAGTATGGGAGCTGTTAGAAGGATTCCAACATTCGATGATCTTGTAATAATTCCAGCTCAAGTTTCAAGACCTCCATTGGATAAATACAGAGAACCTTGTTTTACAAATGTGACCTTAGGTGATAGATATGCTGAACATCCTTTAAAATTAGATACACCTGTTATGATAGGTGCAATGTCCTTTGGTGCTTTAAGTAAAGAAGCGAAATTGGCTCTTGCATTAGGCTCAACTTATGCTGGGACTGCTTCAAATACTGGTGAAGGTGGAATGTTAAAAGATGAGAGAAAATTGGCTAAAAAGTTAATTGCACAATATGCTTCTGGGAGATTTGGTGTTTCAGCTGAATACCTAAATAATGCAGATGCAATTGAGATTAAAATAGGTCAAGGAGCAAAATCTGGAATGGGAGGTCATTTATTGGGTGAAAAAGTCACTGGAGAGGTTTCTAAAATAAGAATGATACCTGAAGGTGCAGATGCACTTTCTCCAGCAAGACATATGGATATTGTAGGACCAGAAGATTTAAGCATGAAAATATCACAGTTACGTGAGATTACAGATTGGCAAGTTCCTATAATGGTTAAGTTTGCATCAGGAAGGGTTAAAGATGATGTGAAAATAGCTGCAAAGGGTGGTGCAGATATTATTGTTGTTGATGGTATGCAAGGAGGAACAGGTGCAGGACCAGGAGTTGTAACTGAACATTCTGGTATTCCTACAATAGCTTCTATTGTTGAAGCAGATAAGGCTTTAAAAGAAGTTAATTTAAGGAATGAAGTTAGTTTAGTGGCTGCTGGAGGAATTAGAAATGGAGCGGATATGGTTAAATCCATAGCCCTTGGTGCTGATGCAGTATACATTGGTACTGCTGCACTTATTTCATTAGGTTGTAGAGTATGTCAAATGTGCTTTAAAGGAAATTGTAGAAAAGGTATTGCAACACAAGATAAACAATTAAGACATAGACTTGATTATCATAAAGCAGGTGAAGACTTAGGAAGATATATTAAGGCAATGACTGAAGAAGGATGTATGTTAGTTCAACAAGCAGGAAATACACATTTAAGTAAAATTGAAAAAGAAGATCTCCGTTCACTAACTTTAGAAGCATCTAAATTAACAGGAGTTAAAATGGCTGGTTCATAATGGCCATTTACTTTTAATAGCTATTTAATCTATACTTTATAAGTGTATGTAATATTGTTCTTCATCTATTATTTATTTTACGAAAACTTTATTAATATAAAAATCTTAATTTATATAATTATACTTAAGATGGTTGGTTATGATGAATTACGGCTTTTTATTTTCAATTACCTTTATAACAACGGTTTTATTTACATATTTTATTAAAAAAGTTTTAATCAAATCTAATATAGTGGATAATCCAATTGTTTCTGAACATAGACATAAAACAGGCACTCCTACAATGGGAGGAATAGCTTTTCTCCTCTCTATTTTATTTGTTACTTCTATTTACTATAAGGAACCGTTAATAACAATTAGTGCATTAACAATGGTTGTTGCAGGGATAGTTGGTTTAATAGATGATTTAATAGGTCTTAAATCAAAAGAAGTTCAAAAAGTAATTAAAAATATAAGTGATAAAACAGTTAAAGTAGGCATACTAAATTTAGAACCAAATCATGAAGCAAGAATAGCTACATCAAAAGCCAAAAAAGATTTACCTGGATTATTGGATAAAAACTTAGTTAAAGTCATTGATGAAGTTCCAATTAAAAATGAAATGAGTGAAAAAGATAAAATAATTGTTCAATTGGTTATAGGGATATTTTTAGTAGTAACTGCTTCAGTTTTTACCTTAGGAGGATACAATCTCGGACCGATTATTAATTTCAATGGGATTTTAGTAGGAATTTTAGCTATTCCAGTAATTTTAATAGGTATAACAGGTGCTATTAATGCTGTAAATTTAATTGATGGGATGGATGGTTTAGCATCAAGCATAATAGCTATTGCCTCATTTGCCTGTGTTATATACTTATTTATCACTGGAAAATTGGATAAATCACTTCCTTTTATAGTTTTAATTGGTGTGACATTAGGATTTTTAGTTTTCAATAGATATCCAGCTTCTATTTTTATGGGTGATACAGGATCATTTGTTTTGGGTGCAGGATATGCAACAGCAGTTTTAATTACAGATACTCCTTATTTCGGTGTTTTGGCTTTATTTGTCCCAATTATCACGGTTATTATCAGTCTTTTACATAGAGTTCATATTATTACTTTACCTATTGAACCTTTTCATCATGTTTTAAACTATCATGGAATCTCTGAAAAGAAAATTATAATCTCGTATTGGTTAATAACAGCCATAGTATCTACTATTGGTCTTTTAGCAGCATACTACTTCTTTTTATGATTTATATTCACAATTTTTTTATATGCTATCTTTATCATTAGTTTATATTATTAATTTTATTAAAAGTAATATTTATATACTACAAAAAATAATATTATTTATTATAAAATAATATAAAAAGAGTCAATATTATTAATATTTATTTTTTACTCTATCTTTTTAGACAGTGCAAAGAACTCAATATTTTTTGGAGGTGTATAAACTGACTTTAAAAAATAAAGGTGTTGAAAATAAAGACATTAAATTAATGGATGATCGGATATTCAACTTATTTTTGGTAGAATAGATTCAAAAGAACTATTAAGAAGTTTTTCAGAGCGAATACTTGAGAGAAAAATCGGAATAAAAGACATCCTTAATGGTGAAGTAGTCTCAGAGGTTAAAAATAGAAAAAAAATTAGCTTAGATATTGTTGCCAAAACCACAGACAACACAATAATCCACATAGAAGCCCAAAACGCTTATGACAGAGGTCTTGAAAACCGAATAAAATATTATGCTGATAGAGAATGTGTAGTTCACCTGAAAAAAGGAGATAACTATCGTGATGCCCAAAAAATAATCTCAATAGTTCTACTCAACCATAAATTTTATAAAGAAAAAGAAAAAATATATAAACATAACTACAAAATATTAAATACAGATGATTATTCAATTTACGATGACAATCCACTTGAGATTGTTATCTTTGATAAGTTAAAGAAAGAACATTATGACTTAAATAAACCAATGGATCTTATTTTCATGTATTTGTTTGATTTATTAAGTCCTGAAGAACTTGAAAAAGCAATAAAAGAGGCTAAGTTAATAGAAAAGATAGAAAGGAGGAAGAATATGATTTTAAAGACTGAAGAAGAATTTCTTAAATTAGAATTAGAAAAAAGAGAAATGATGGAAAAATACAGAATAGAAGATGCAGCAAAAGAAGCCTTAGAGAGAGGTAGAATAGAAGGTATTATTCAAACCTCTTTGAGATTGAAAGATAAGGGTTTTTCTTTAGAGGATATAAGTGATATAACTGGTTTATCATTTGAAATTAAGGAAACTAACCTTATAGTCAATGTTGCACATTTAATTTCTTAATCCATGCTGTTAACTTAATTTTTAAGTTCCATTAAGATGATGTTTAACATTAATCGGCTTTTACTATTTCACTGTTTTTAGATTTTATCACCATATTCTATTTTTTAATTCATCAATCCAAGGTATGTCCAAGTAAAACAACCAGCAATGGCTAAAATATTAAATAGTTTTTTTATTGTCTTATAAATTTTGCGATGAGTGTATTTTCTTTTTACTGACCATACTATTCATGCATTTAAAAATATTGAAGGTTTATTTTTTTTTTTTGCCTTGATTTACGGTATGTTTGTCTGCTAACAGGTTGAATGCCATCATTTTTGAGCATATCTAATCTAATTCGGCACTTGTATTATACTTTTCCATGAAAAAAGCATGGAATAGATTATATCTTTGAGATTCATGTTTCTATTGTGTGTGAAGGATTTTAGAATTTATTCTGCTCATTTATAGGAATTCGTCTGAAATTATTAACTCAAAAAACTCTTTGAAGATGTTTATTATAATTCATAATAAATGTAACTATCCATGTTTGTCTAATATAAAACATAATATAGATAATAAATAATGATAATGTACTATATAAATATTAAGTTAACAGCATTGTTATATGAACTTTTTTGATCAAACTTTTCTTACTTTTTAGATAAGTTGGGAACTTCAGTTTCTATTGATTTCGAAGGAAGTGAGAAATTTGGGAAACAAAGTTTCAATTATTTCGAACGAAATGAGAAATGTAGAAAACAAAGTTTTCTTTGTTTTTCATTCTTAAAAATGTTGTATAATAATTCTCTTAACTTATTGAGATATGATGCTCATTAATTCACTTAATCAATCCATATAAAACTGAAATTCTCCATTCTTCGCAATATTTATTTATATGAATGTCCTCTATGTTTTCTCCGTTTATTTACTTTATGGGATTATTATTTAGTATATATGGATTTGATTAGAAGATATATGAAACTAATGTTTTTGAAGATATGTTTCATTATAATTTCAGTTTTTAACAAAGTACTCTAATACTAAACACTCATCAAGGAAATAGCTATTTTTTATTTTAAGTTGAACACTATTTTCCATAAATTCAAATCCCTCACCATCCACTAAAGTTTTGGACTGACTACCACCCACAATCATTGGACCTATACAAACATTTGCTTCATCAATTAACTTTTCTTTAAACATTGAAAAATTAAGCGTTGAACCACCTTCCAACAAGAGAGTTTTAATTCCTTTATTATATAAGTATTCCATTAATCTTTTTAAATCAACATATTCTTCCCCACAAATGAAAACATCAGCTTTTTCTCTAAGTGATGAAAGAGTCCCTGGCTCTTCTAATATCTTATTAGATGTAGCTATTATTGTTTCGCTGTCAGAATTTAATACATTGGAATCAAGTGGTGTTCTACCATTACTATCAACAACAATTCTAATAGGATTTATTTTTTTCATATCACCAATAGGTTTGTCTTTTTCAGGTAATTTATGGGCTGTTAACTTAGGATCATCGATTAAAACTGTGTTTATACCAACCATGATTCCATCAAACTTTTTTCGAAGTTTGTGGACTCTTTCAGTGTCTTTCTTATTGGATATTTTTGAACTTCCATTTTTTGTAGCTATTTTACCATCTAAAGTCATAGCGGCATTTAATATGGTGTAAGGTCTCATAATAACACTTTATTTTCCTATATTTTGAATTAATTTTTTTATTTACTTTTTTCTTATTATTTTCTATTTTTTTATTTCTTGTTTTTATTTATTTATTTTGATATTAACTAACTTGATTAGATAATTTTAATATTAAAAAAAATAGGAATATTGAAAAAAAATAGTTAAAAAGCTTAAAATATCTTTTAATTAATTTAAATAAATAATCTAATCTTTGGATTATCATTAATATTTAAACCTTGAACGATAACTAATATTTAAACCTTGAACTATAACTAATATTTAAATTTTGGAGCTATAATTAATTTTTATTAAGAACTTCCTTCAAAATATGAACATCACCTTTACTTAAAACTTTTAAGAGAATAATTGAAAATGAATAAGCAAATAGTGATATGGAATAGCAACAATTAAAAGCATTAACTTAAAAGTTTTAATTTTTAAGTTAGAAAACTTTGATTTCGAGCAGAGAGAGAAATTTAGGGAATGAAATTCCCGTTGTTTTGAACAAAGTGAGAGACTTAGGACAGAGTATCCGTTAGTTCCAAACAAAGTTAGGAACTTAGAAAATGGAGTTTTCTTTATTTTCTTCAATTCAAAATTTTTTATTATTGAAAATTTATTTTTCAATTTAGAAGAATTAATTCTTCGTTTTTGAATTTAGAAAACGAAGTTTTTCTTTAATTCAAAATTTTTTATTTTCTTTAATTTTTAAATAAAATATTTGTATTTTTAATAACTTATTAGATATTATTATTTCTAATTATAAAATGATTAAATTTAATATTTTTAAAAAATAAGGAGTTATAATATAATAAATTAAAATTTAGTCAGATATTATTGATAATTTAATTGCTAAAGATATGTCACTGACTATAGTTATGTAAAAAATTAAGAGAACAAGCTGAAGATAGTTTGTCTCTACGATATTATATAATTAATTCTTTAAATCTATCAGATTTGAAAAAAAAGTATATCTTGATTGCAGAGTAAAAATAGGATATATTTAGATTTGAAAATAATAATAGAAAATGATGCAATTTGTGTTTACATTGATAGTATTGATAGATATTTTGATTTTGGTGAATTATTTAGATTAAATGGTATTGTAGAAAAGATGAGTAAATATGGAGAGTACCATGGATTGAAGTAAATCCATGAATATTCCATATCTAATTTAAAGGATGGATAACTTGGAATCCTTATTTGTTGAATATAGCTATTTTTTCCTGCCATAAATTGCTACACCGATCAATAAAGCACTTAATAGTCCTAATAGGGGCATAGCAGTTTGATGTAGACCAACAGAATTTACATTATGAATAATTCCATGATCAGCTATTTCATCTGGAGTCGCATCATCCCAATCAAAACCATCATCAGGATCATAATCATCATCGTCTCCATCATCCTCATCATCATAATAGTATTCATGATATGTTATTGAGTCTGCAAGTTTTCTCATTTCCTCAACCACCACTGCAAAACCTCTACCAGATTCACCAGTCGCATTCACAACATTATCTATATCATCACTGTTTATATAATCAACCATATTATCCAAATATTCTTTAAGTTCCTGATTAAAAACACCATCATCAGAAATCTGCCCTGACTGAAAAAATCCTCCCATGCTTTTAGCCATTTTATTAATATTATCTGCAATAATAGCAAGATCTCTACCTGCTTCACCAGCATGAGCTGCTTCAATAGCTGCATTCATTGCCAGCAAATTTAGTTGACTCTGAATATTCTCAGAGTATACTCCATCGTCAAACTGATAATAATTTTCAGCATTAACACTACTAATTGTAAGTCCAATAAGACACATAGATATTATAAAGGATATCAAGTTTATAGAAACTCTCGATAATTTTTTCATCATAGTACAATCTCCTTTTCATTATTTAATTTATACAAAAATGTTTGGGAACAGTTAGTACTAATACTAAATAAAAAAAACAATTAGTACACAGATTATAACTATTAGTGTATTAAGGATATCAGACAGTTTTAAACATTAAAAAACTTTATTAGAAAACTGTATTGTCGACATTAACAATTTGTATAATACTTACTTCCCATGAGGTAATATATTGTACACTACATATATAAGTTATCTCCCATCATAATCACTGTATATATATTGAAAGATAAATGGAGTCCATATGTTGATATCAATACTGGAACTGAATATTTTCAAAATGGTGCAAAAACTGAATGTTGGTCACCTTGGAGGGCTTGTCATCACGATGATGTCTGGGCTGATATTAATGGTATTAGTCCTTTTAGTTGGGAATAGATAAGTTCTTCGATCTCTACCTGGTGGTTTGTCCTTTCTTCGATTTCAATGATAGAGATTTTAATTCAGGTGAAACATGCCCTCTGACAAAATAAAGAACCTATAATAATGATTAATGTTTTATCAAACATTACAAATGATATATAATAATACTAATACATATACATCTACTCCTTCAAAACAAGAAAATATAGTGCCTGCTGTTATTTAAGCCTATTCCATTTGATTATAATAACAAAAATAGCTAAAAAATTAGACAAAAAAAATCCTAAAGTTGACAAAATGACCATATAGAAAAGATTAAATACTATAAAAACAAAACACACTATAACAAAATTATTTTATCTTTTATTATTAATAAATTATTATATGTTATTGTAATATACATATGATTCATTATTGTATAACATTATTTATTAAATTACATTTTTTGATCAATATTTATTTTTAATATAGTTTATTTTGAATTATTAAATATATCTAATCCATTAAGTTATATTATCAGTACATTAGTTTTAAAATGATAATAACCTGATTGAATAGTAATATAAGTTAGATATTTGGTTTAAACATATAATATTTTTATAAATTTTATATTCATTACAATTATATTCATATTACATAAATAGAGTAATCTTTAAATTAATGAAATCTTAATATTATAATAAATCTTAAATTAAGAATAATCTTGGATTTAATTAAATATATGGGGTTGTTTAAATGGCAGGAATTGTAGGATATGGTGTTTATATACCATCATACAGAATTAAGGTAGAAGAAATTGCAAAAGTTTGGGGTGATGATTCTAATGCTATATCTAAAGGATTAATAGTCAATGAAAAATCAGTCCCTGGTCCTGATGAAGATACTGCTACAATAGCTGTTGAAGCATCAAGAAATGCTTTAAGAAGAAGTAAAATTAATCCTAAAGATATTGGTGCAATTTATGTTGGATCTGAATCACATCCTTATGCTGTGAAACCAACTGCGACAATTGTATCTGAGGCAATTGAAGCTGCACCTGATATGACTGCTGCAGATTTGGAGTTTGCATGTAAAGCAGGTACAGCTGGAATGCAAATGGTTATTGGTCTGGTTGATTCTAATATGGTTAAATATGGATTAGCTATTGGAGCTGACACATCTCAAGGAGCACCAGGCGATGCATTAGAATACACAGCATCTGCTGGAGGAGCAGCATATATAATTGGAAAAGAAGATACAATTGCTGATTTTGATTTTACTTGTAGTTTCACAACTGATACTCCTGACTTTTATAGAAGGGAAGGTAAACCATATCCAAGTCACGGTGGTAGATTTACAGGAGAACCTGCATTTTTCAAACATGTTCAAGGAGCAACTAATAGATTATTTGAAGAAACTGGAACCACTGCAAAAGATTATGATTATGGTGTTTTCCATCAACCCAATGGTAAATTTTATTTGAAAGTTGGTAAGATCTTAGGTTTCAATAATGAACAAATAAAAGATGGTCTTTTAACTCCAAATATTGGTAACACATATTCTGGAGCCACTCCTCTTGGTTTGGCTTCAATTCTTGATAAGGCTCAAGGTGGAGATAAGATATTAGCTGTTTCTTATGGCTCTGGTTCTGGAAGTGATGCTTTTGCCATTACAGTCAATGATGAAATAGATGAAAGAAGAGATTTAGCTCCTAAAACAGAATATTTTGTTGGTAATAAGATTTATGTTGATTATTCTATTTATGCTAAATATAAAGGGAAACTAAGAATGAGTTAATAATTATCTATTGAGGTGAGATTATGAGAGATGTAGCGATTATTGGTGTATCACAAACAAAATTTGGTGAATTATGGGAAACATCCTTTAGACAATTAATAGCAGAAGCAGGATTATCAGCTATTGAAGATGCTAATATTCAAGGAGATGATATTGATGCAATGTATGTTGGTAATATGACAGCAGGACTTTTTATCCAACAGGAACATATTGCATCACTTATTGCTGATCATACAGGATTAAATCCAATTCCTTGTACTCGTGTTGAAGCTGCTTGTGCTTCTGGTGGTCTTGCACTTAGACAAGGAATAATGGCTGTTGCTTCAGGGTATCATGATATTGTAATATCTGCTGGAGTAGAAAAAATGACTGATGTTGTGGATCCAACACCTGCAATAGCAACAGCATCAGATCAAGAATGGGAGGCTAAGATAGGGGCGACATTCCCATCACTTTATGCTATGATGGCAAGAAGGCATATGTATGAATATGGAACTACAAGTGAGCAGTTAGCAATGTTTTCAGTGATTAACCACGAAAATGGTTCTAAAAATCCAAAAGCCCAATTTCCATTTAAAATAACTGTGGATCAAGTTTTAAATTCAAGTAAAGTTGCAGATCCATTAAGATTGTTAGATTGTTCTCCTGTTACTGATGGGGCAGCAGCTATTGTATTGGCTCCAGCAGAGGATGCTCGCAAATACACTGACACACCTATTTATGTTAAAGCTTCTGCTCAGGCATCTGGAACAATAGCTTTACATGATAGGAAAGATATTACCACGATAGATTCTACTAAGATAGCAGCTAAAAAAGCTTATAAAATGGCTAATTTAACAAGTAAAGATATTAACACTGTTGAAGTTCATGATTGCTTCTCTATTAATGGGATTTTAGCTATTGAAGATTTAGGATTTGTGAAAAAGGGTGAAGGGGGTAAAGCTGTTGAAGAAGGCATCACTCGAAATGGTGGTGAAATCCCAGTAAATCCATCTGGAGGATTAAAATCAAGGGGTCATCCTCTTGGTGCAACAGGAATAGCTCAAGCAGCCGAAATTGTCTGGCAATTGAGAGGAGAAGCTGAAAAACGTCAAGTTGAAGGTGCAGAGATAGGAATGACTCATAATATTGGTGGAACAGGTGGAACTGCAGCTGTTCACATATTGTCCAGATAATTTTTAGTGGGTATGTTTATTAAATATTTTCTAATAAACATTATTTTTCTTTTTTCACTTTTTTGAAAAGAGTTTATTAAGTTTTTTTTTAGTGAATTTCAAAAGATAAAAATGAATTTCAGAAGATAACAATGAGTTTTAGGATGATTTTTTTTTGAATAATTTACAGTCCTTGGTATTAACAATAACTATTAATTAATGAATTTTTCTATTGTTAAAAATTTATTTTTAACTTAGAAGAATTTATTCTCTGTTTAAAAATATTGATTGAAAATAATTTATTTCCTTATTAAGTAATTTAAAATTAATTATATTAAAAAATATATTATTTAATTAAACAAAAATTCAAAATAAAATAGTATTATATTTATTTAAAAAGTCCATTACTTAAAAAAATTATTCCAAGGGCTATAAATTATTTTTTATAATTTAAAATAAATTTTTAATAATATTAAATTTTAATATGCTAAAATTTTAAATCTCGAAATTTAAAATGAATATATTTAATATGGGAGTTTATATACTATAAACTCTAAACATAAGTTTAGATATTGAATAAGTTTAAAATAATGAATCATAAGTTATATAAATAGTATAATATAAATTGATATTTTGGATTAATAACTTATGTTTTTAAATTCGGTGATTTTATTGATTATTGGTGGATCAGCATCTCAAAATCTTACATCTAAAGTTGCGTCTTGTCTTGGTGAGGAATTATGCCCTATAGAAATTAAAAAATTTCCTGATGGTGAAAAATATATAAGAATTAAAGGAAAAGTAAGTGAAGAGATGGTGATTGTCCAATCAACAGGTTATCCTCAAGATGAGAATTTAATGGAACTTATATTTTTAATTTCAAATTTAAGAGACTTAGGTGTAAAGCAAATTAAAGTTGTAATGCCTTATTTTGCCTACGGAAGACAAGAAAAATGTTTTAAAGATGGAGAAGTAATTTCTGCTAAAATAATATCTAATTTAATTGAAAATGCTGGAGCAACAGAACTTATTTCCTTAAATCTTCATGAAGATATTTTAAAAGATTTTTTTTCAATATCTGTTCATAATTTATCAGCAACACCTGTAATTGCAGAGTATATACGAGAAAATACAGAAAATCCTATAATTGTTGGTCCTGACAAAGGAGCAGTAGGCTTTACAACTGAAATAGCTAATATTCTTAATTGTGATTCAACTTACTTGTCTAAAATAAGAATATCTCCAGATAAGGTTGAGACAAATGTTGTTAATGCGGGCGATGAGTCTAAAATTGATATTTCTTCAGTTGAAGGAAAAGAAGCTATTTTAGTCGATGATATAATATCTACTGGTGGCACAATAGTTAATGCAACTAAGATCTTGTTGGATTATGGAGCAAAATCTGTTGATGCTTATTGTGTTCATCCTGTTCTAGTAAACGATGCTGTACTTAAAATTTACAGTGCTGGTGTGAGAAATGTGATTGGGACTGATACTTTAACATCAGATATTAGTCATATTTCTGTAGCAAATGTTATTGCCAATAAAATTTTGGAATTAAGAGATTAAATCTGATGATTGTTAGGGATTGACTTATGCTTTTAAAGGTTAGGAAAGATACACTAATAATATTATTATTAGCTTTTATGTTGATTTTCGCAGGAAGATTGATTAATTATGTTTCCTTTGCTTCTTCTTATCAAGGAAACGACGGAACTCCAATCTCTGGGGTTATGATTAAGGGTAATGATCTTGTTCCTATAGATGTTATAAAAAAGAATGTTGCAAATACAGGACTTAGAGTTGGAAGTTATATAAAAGGGAACATGCTGATAACTTCTAAAAGATCTTTGCCTTTGGATGATGCAATACGTAATGCTGAGCTTTATGCTACATTTTCAACAATTCCAGGTACTAAATTACAACCTATTGTTGTTGCTAATGTTGTAGTAGATAATCAAACAGGAATTGTTGTTGTTAATGTTATTGAAGATTTTTCAGGAGCAATCCGCAGTGACAATTCGACTTCTTAGTTTAAATATTTATTAGTTTAAAAAAATATTAATAATATTTAAATTATCTTTTTTAAAAAATTTTAATTTTGAAAATTATCAAAATTTTTAAAGTTATCAATTAAAGACAACAAAAATAAGCAAAAAATAAGACTTTTAGAAAGTAGAGGGGGGGATATTTTGAATAAAAATTTATTATTATCAACATCGCTTTTTTTAGTATTTTTTTTAGTAGTTGGAAATGTTGCTGCTACAATGAATGTTGTTATTATTACAGATCCAACAGGTAAGGATTTAAATGGTGCTGCTGCTGGTAGTATGTCTTATGCAAAAAATATGTTTCAGTCTACATTTTTAATGTCTAAACTCCATAAATATGCCCTTTTATCTGGGGGTGTAGGTTCAGAGGATTTAAGGCTACATTCTATTGTTAATGCTGCTGTTGTGCTGGGTAAAGGTGGTACTGCAACTCAAGCTGCATCAGTAGCAACCTCAGAGGATCGTATTTTAGTGGGTGGACCGAATATTGGTATTGCAGTTGGAGGTTCATTTGATGCTTATGTTGTTGAAGTTAAAGATAATGGGGATATTAGTGTGACTTCCCATTCTGGGGGTCTTGCAGCTTTAAATCCAGGTAAAAAAGGAGCTATTATCCATTTGAGAAATTCATTAGGTAATCCTATGTATGGAACAGCTCAAAAAGTTCGAGAAGAAACAGCTTTAAATATTGGTAGGATGATAAGGGATGGTTACTCTGCATCAACCATTCTTGGTGATGTTTTTAAAGAGGTAGCTATTGATTCTGGTGAAGAGCATGGCGGAGGTGCCCTCAACCTAATATCTGGTACTACAACTGGGGATATGTTTACACCTATGGAATTAAATAGTTATGGTTATCCAATGAGTCAACCTTATTCTAAAATTTGTCCTTCCTGTGGTTGGAGTATTGGATTTCCAGCAGCAAATGATCATACTAACTGTCCTAATGATGACACTCCTTTAAAGACTATTTATGCTTATGAAAGTTTAGAGAATGCAATTTTTGCTTCAGATAACTCAACATCTGTTACAGTTTATTCTGATATGCCTGGAATTTCTCAAAGTGCAACTGAGATTATTAAATCTTCTGTGAAAAAAGATGGATATGATGTTAAGGCTATTACAGATTCAATAAATAAAGGTATTAAAAATGGCATGATTGTAGGTGTGAATTATGTAGAACCAAAGGATATTAATATTAGAGAAGATTTAAAGGCGGTTGGCGTATATTTTACTCCTCTTTCCGAGCATAGGACATCTCCACCGTGGCAATTACCTGTGAATCCATTCATTCTCACTGTAATAGGCAATATTCAAACTGTTATTGGCATTATTTTGATCCTTTTAGTAGTCTTTAGAACTATGATAATACGATCCTTCCAAAAAAAATGATCTTATAAAATAATTAAATATTTGATTAATCCTTAAATGTACATTTGTTAATATATCATATAAATTAAGTATTTATATATCTTTTATCAGATATTTAATTAATTATAATTGTAAATATTATAAAACAACTAATATCATAAGTATTTAAAATTTTTAATTACTTTTAAAATTTCTTGATTTAGAAATAAAATCTTTAATTTTGTAAATAATAAGGTATTTCTTAAAAACTAATTATTTTGATAGTTTTTGGAAAATAACTTTTGATGAACCTTAACTTGTTAAGGTAAAGTTAGGGAACTCCAGTTCCCATTGATTTCGAACAAAGTGAGAAATTTAGGATACAAAGTATCCATTATTTCGAATTAAATGAGAAACTTAGGATACAAAGTATCCATTATTTCGAACAAAGTGAGAAACTTAGGGAATGAAATTTCCGTTTTTGAAAGGTTTTTCTAATAAATAAAATTGATTATAAATAAATTTAGCAAAGATTATGATTAATATAAACTTTATGAAAAATTTCTATTTTGGCTTATTCTTGAACAAATAGAGTTAGGAAAATCTAATTTTTTATTTCCAGAGGTAATTATAGAAAAATTTTTTATTTATTCAAAGATTTATTAATTATAATATTAAAAACAATCAGAGGATAATATGGCATTAATTTTAATTCGTGGGGAGAATAACTCTAAATTATTAAATGCAATTGCAGATATAGAACGTCATGCAAAGTTGAAACTTATATCAAAACCTAAGGTTATTAGTGCAGCAATTGCCGATGATATAGTAGAAAAAATTTTAAAGGTTCCATTAAGGAGCCAGTCAAAAGCAGCAACATCTTTTTTTGTAAAAGAGGATATTACTTTAAGTATTATGCAAATTAAAACAATTCATCCTCCTGCTCATGTTATAGTGGTCAGTGATGAATATGAAGAATATGAACATTTAGATGCTATTTTAGATGAATGTCCTGATTTAGAAGGATACCAATCTAAAAAACCAGCAAATAACAATCAACAAAATAGTAATAGCAGT
The DNA here is from genome assembly GCA_031280375.1 of Candidatus Methanovirga procula. Taxonomy (GTDB): domain Archaea; phylum Methanobacteriota; class Methanobacteria; order Methanobacteriales; family Methanobacteriaceae; genus Methanovirga; species Methanovirga procula. Next base: position 24,460 of record JAITGU010000050.1, read on the forward strand.
TATAGTAATGTTAACAAGCATAATTCTAATGGTGGTCATAGTAATCGTTATAACAACAACAAACCTAAAAGTAAATACAATAATGATAATGATAGCCTCTCATATCCTACTCAACTTAGAGATTATCGGAAAGATTACTTATCAGCAGATTAAAATTAGATTTTTTTTTATTTCTTTTGATCAAAAAAGAGAATTTTCATCTTTTTTTATAAAATGAACTTCTTTAAAATAAGTTTTTTATAAAGAATCAAATAATTCTTAAAAATCATCATTTTGTTAGCTTTTTGAAAAATTTTATGATGAACCTTTCGCAGCAAAATGAGAAACTTATGGAATTAACTTATCGTTGTTTCGAACAGAGCGAGAACTTAGGAACCAAAGGGTCTGTTTAAAATGATCTTCTAAAACTCCACAAAAGTTTACAACCTCAATATATCAATAAATTTATATAGGATAAAAACAAAAACTTTAATTGTTGTCTTATTTTACTTGAAATCTAATTAATAAATTTGTTATTATATGTGGGTCCGTGGCTCAGCTTGGTTAGCGCGCACGGCTGATAACCGTGAGGTCCTGGGTTCGAATCCCAGCGGACCCATTACTATTTCTTTAATTCTTTAATCACTCAATAACAGATTATCAAAACTTAAAGGGAGTATAATAATCTCAGGAGGTTTAGATATCTGGAATCAGATAAAAAAGAGTTTCCAAAAGTATCCTGCAAGAATGAAAGTAGCGAAGAAAATGATCGACTTAGGTATTAGAGTTGGTGATAATCAGAAGCTATACTGTGGAAACTTAAAAATTAGTATTACTGGGATTGCAAAAGCATGCGAAGTTGATAGAAAAGCTGTTATGGCTACAATAAATTCTATTTTAAAAGATGAATATTTAACAATCATATTTAAAAATATTATTCCTGCTGGAACATTATTAAAAAACATTGCTCAAAATTTAGGATTAGGAGTAATTGAAATCGAAACACAAAGAGAAAACAATGGAATCTTAGCAGAGATCAGTAAATTAACATCTGACAAAAACTTAGCTATTCGTCAAGCTCATGCTAATGACACCGAAATGGAATCATTACCGATTTTAACTATAATAACTGAAACATCAGCACCAGATGACTTAATTAAAGAAATTTTAAAAATAGAAGGAGTTATGAAAGTTTCTATTTACTAAAAAATAAAATTAATAAAACAAAAAACTAAAGTAAAAAGACTGTCTATCAATTAGTTTTCACATGAAAAAATAAGACAACACAACTCTTTAAAATTAAAAATAGAGTAATTTATCTTTTAAAATCTGTATTGTTAGACTGTCTCTAAAAAAAAGTTAAAAAACACCATCATATTAAACTATAAAAAAAGCAAGCTCATAATCATAACTGTAAAAAAAATTGTTTATTTATCTAAAGAAGCATTAAGTTCATCCTCTTCATCTAATGAAGTTAATAATTCTCCCCAAGCTTCTAATGACTCTTTAGCTGTCTGATCATCTAAAACCTCAATAGCATATCCTGCATGAACAAGAACATACTTACCTACTTCTATGCCATCAACTAAATCCAATTTTATCTGAGTTCTTACTCCTCCAAAATCAACGAAACCAACATTATTCTCCGTATCTAACTCTACAATTTCTGCGGGGGCAGCAATACACATAATTAATCATTCCATATTATTTTTTTATTTAACTTCCATTATGTCCATATAAAAACATTGAATATAAAAAATATCTTATTTCACTAAAATTGACTCAAAAAGTAATAATGGTTCAAAAAGAAAATTTAATCACATATTTGAAGATTATATTATATTAATTTTACTAATACTTTTCAATGAAAAAAAATATTGAGGTTGTCTAACAATTATTTTTACACAAAAAATAAGATAGAACAATTCTTTAAATTAAAAATAGAGAAACAAATTTTTTACAAGTCTATTGTTAGATATCCTCTATTCTGAAAAAAAAACAATTTAATATCATTTATTATATGTTTTATAATTAATTTCCTTATTTATTTCAAGCAAACTATCTTTTTAAATCATTGATTACTCCATACAGCCAGAATATTATTGTCATCATTTAAAAATTGAATCTTAGCAATATTTTCTAACAGCAATACTTCATCACCATAATAAATTGTATATTACCATAGATTTGATATTTTTCACCTAAATTGGATCATATATTCTGAAATCACTTGTTATCTACTGTTCCATATAGGGGACATTAAGCGTAATTTTTCAACTGATGTTTTAATAACTTCGATGACTTTTTCAACTTCTTTTTCTGTATTTTCTGGACCTAAAGTTAGGCGAAGAGAGCCGTGAGAATCGACAACATCAAGTCCAATAGCTTTCAAAACTGGAGAAGCTTTCAATTTTTTAGATGAACATGCAGAACCAGTTGCAGCAGCTATTCCATTTCCATCAAGAAGCAATACTAAACTTTCTCCTTCAATTCCAATAAAACGGAAATTAGCTGTTCCAGGGACCATTTTTTCAATATATCCATTTAGATAAACTTCTTCAATAGCTAATATTCCCTTAACAAGTTTTTCTTTTAAATTAGATAAATGTTTCATATTATTATCCAATTCTCTTTTGGCTAACTCAGCTGCTTTTCCAAGTCCTACCATTCCAGCGACATTTTCTGTTCCAGAATTTAAATTTTTTTCTTGTCCTCCACCATGAATAAATGGTTCTAATCTAAGTCCTTCACGAACATATAATGCTCCAACACCTTTTGGACCATAGAGTTTATGGCTGGACATAGAAAGTAAGTCTACATTAAGATCATTAACATTAACAGGTATTTTTCCTACACTTTGAACTGCATCTGTGTGGAAGGCTATTCCTTTTTTTTTTGCAATTTTACCTATTTCACTGATTGGCTGAATTGTACCTATTTCACTGTTTACATGCATTATAGTTATTAAAATAGTCTTATCTGTAATAGCTTCCTTCAAATCTTCCACTTTAACTATACCTTCACTATAAACTGGAAGGTATGTAATTTCAAACCCAAATTTTTCAAGAAAGGCACATGTTTCAGCGACAGCAGGGTGTTCGATTTGAGAAGTGATTATATGATTTCCTTTATCTTTATTTCTAAGTGTTACTCCTTTAATTGCCATATTATCTGATTCAGTACCGCCATTTGTAAAAATTATTTCATCTACTTTAGCTCCAATCAAATCTGCAACTTTCTCTCTTGCTTCTTCCATTCCCTTTTTTGCTTCTCTTCCAACTTTATATATTGTAGAAGGATTTCCAAAGTATTTGGTAAAATAAGGCTCCATTGCTTCAACCACTTCTTCTTTAACAGGTGTGGTGGCTGCGTGATCCATGTATATCATATTTGATCTCCTGTTTTTTGTTAAAAGTTGATTATTTAAAAGTTGATTATAATTTATTTAATAATGTATAATATTTAATAAAATTTTTTTTAATAAAACTTTTTTAGTAAAATTTAAAAATTTTTGGATTTTCTTTTTATAACTCATTATCTTTGTTATAAGTCATTGATCTAATTTTATAATTAATAATCTCCAACTTGTAAAAATAATAACCATTTATATTTTATATTTTATTTTATAAAAATTTTTTTATAAAACTTCTATTAAACTATTGGAAAATAGAGTAATTAAAGAATATAATAGTTTAAATAATTTAAAAACATGACTAATATAAACTATTACAAAAATCTAATTAAGAAAATATAATTAATTAAAAAACATCATAAACAAAAATATATTAAATATATAACCAATATTAACTATATTTTGATAAATAAGTTTTAAATGAGTACAATAAATCTTAAATGAATATGATAAAGTTTAAAAGGATTAATCCTTAAAAATTCAGTTGGTAAATAAATGACTAATTTGATCAATTGTGATTATTCCTACAAGTTTTAAATCATCAGATACAACAGGTAAGGCAGAAATATTATATTTCTTCATTTTACGAGCTACATCATCAATTGAATCAGCTAAGTTACAAATCTTAACATCACGAGTCATAATAGCTTCAAGATTATCGCATTCAGTAGCTATTGATTTAGATAAATCCCAAGCTGTAATAATACCAATTAAAACTTTATCTTTAGTTATAACTGGAACATGAGTTATTTGTCTGTCCATCATCAAAATAGCTACATCTTCAACATCAGCATCAGAACTTATTGTTGCAATATCTCTTTCAACAATATCTTCAACATATAAATCATCTAAAAACTTAGATATTAAATAATTCAGTTGACCATCTTCTAAAAGGAATGCATCATGCCCATAAGGCGATTCCAATTCACTATAACTAACATCAACATCATTTGCTTTAAGAGCAGTTAATATATCTTTAGACTGGCTTGGAGGATATAACCAATCAGTGTTAATAGCTATTAGTTTAACCTTCGCTTCAATATTTTTAAATCCTTCAATTAAAGACCCATTCTTTGATAAATCAAAGTAATCAATAGATTTTGTAATATAAATATAAGAATTGGCATCAAATCGTTTAACAAAAGATTCACCTTGGTGATGAAGATAACTTTCAACTTGGAAATCTAAATCAACATCATAACTAAGTTCTTGTTTATCCTGAAGATCGCGTCCAAACTTCTCGTACATTGATTCATCACTAAGATAGGTTATATGAGCTATCATTCGAGCTATTGAAAGACCATTCTCAACTCTTCCTTTACCATAATAGTTTCCATTATTCCAATTTATATCTGTGATTATGGCTTGTCTTCCAACTTCATTGAAAGCTATTTGTTGTGGAGAAGATCGAGAGGTTGTAGCTATTGCAACAATTTTTTTAACCATTTCTGGATATGAGACCATCCATTGTAATACTTGCATTCCACCCATTGACCCTCCAACAGCAGAAAATAGCTGTTTTATACCAAAAGATTCTACAAGCTTTTTTTCTGCCTTAACCATATCTTTAATTGTCACAACTGGAAAACCAATGCCATATTCTTTTCCTGTATCTGGATTGATAGTCGCTGGTCCAGTAGAACCTTTACAGCCACCAATGACATTTGAAGAGATTATGAAATATTTTTCTGTATCCAATGATTTTCCAGGACCTATTACTATTTCCCACCATCCAGGTTTTTTATCTCCTTTATGCCATCCAGCTGCATGAGCATCACCAGAAAGTGCATGACAAATTAATATTGCATTATTCTTTTCTTTATTTAATTTTCCGTATGTTTCATAAGCTATTGTAACATTTTTTAATATTTTACCTGATTCTAATTCCAAATCAGTTTTAATATTAAAAAATTCTGTTTGAACACTACCGACTGACTCTTTCTTCATGAAATCCCTAATAAAATTGGATATATTGATAAAATCATTATTAATAAAATTTACAAGATTAATAACATATTAATTTAATGACATACTAATAAAAAGATTATATTCAAATAGAAGTTATATTAATTATTTCTTATTTTAATTATAAATAGACTAATATCCATTTTAAACATGAGTTCTTTTTTAAGATACAAATTCCTAAAATTAATAATTAAATCAATATAACTATTGTTATATTTTGTTATATTGGATATAAATATTTTGTTGAACCTTTTTGTTTTGATGAAAACAAAGAATACTTAACTTATTCATATTCAATATGTATTTTCTTCACTCGTCTATCATTATCATCATCAATTAAAATTAAATTCCTTCCATTTTTAAGCATTATAATTCCATATTCTTTACCATGACCACACAAACATATTAGGCTCCTTCCACATAACCAATACACTGATCATACCCTTCTTGTGTAGGTAGTTTTCCACATCGAAGACAGAGTCTTGAATCATTTACTATTTCTTTTGTATCTAAATAAATATCTTTTTCTCCATTAGACCATCTAATAACAATTTCATGTCCCCAGAACATACTTCTTCCCATATTTTTTCATTTAACTCAACCAATTAAATTAATTTTATTTTAATTTTTAGAGAATATTCATAAACTTAATTTTGTTTATTAAAAGTAATAAAATTTACCATAACATCTGATACTGCAACCAAAAAAGTAAGTCAAGAAGTTTTTTCTATAAAACTATAATCTAAATATGTATTATTGAATATAGGGTGTTAGGTTTTCACATTTCAGTGAGGGTTTGTAGTGTCTTATTTATCTGGAGTTAACTTTGATTACTATTAACTTTATGTTAATAACAATGTCATCAACTTAAGAAATCTGGTTAAATATTTTCGTGAAAAATTAGACCAATTTATATAAAAAAAATTTGCAATTTATTTAAAACCATGAAAAAATATAAAACTCAATTTAAATAAAAATCGTTAAGTTGATGACATTGGTTTATGTTCTTTGTTTTTTCATGAAAATCTAACACCCTATAGAGTTTATAGACAGATTTTCACTGAATACGATACTCATGAAAAATTGTTAGTATATAAAATCAACAATTAAATAGGAAGAATCAAATTGTCATGACAATAGAGCTCTTCATAAAATATTTCATGAGCTGGGTCACAAGTCATATTCTCAAATTTCACCTATTTCACATTTTCAACTAAAATCAGTTGAACTCAGTATATACAATATTCTTGAAAATGGAAATTTCGTTTCATAACTTACCCAAGGGTAAAAAAAGGTTGATTAAAACTTTAAGGTTTTGATCCAGGTTTTTTCAAAAGAATGGCATAAATCTTGATTTTAATTATATTTAAAAAAATAATGATTATTAAATCAAAATTTTAGATTTAAAAAGTAAACTTGTCTTTAAATCCAACTTAAAAACACCGAATTTTCCTGAAAATATGCATATTTTAACCGTGTCCCAATCATTTATAATCAAAAAAAAATATAGAAAGTTATTTAATAATAATTAATATAATTTATATATTATAAACAAAATATATTATCAGATATATTTAAAATTAAATGTTTTAGAATTGGATAATCTAAAATTAAATAATCTGAAAAATATAGATTATCAGATATTTTATAATAAGATTAAAATATTATACAATTCACTGCCCAATTTATTTTGTAGTTAACTATTTAAATTTAAAAAAAATGAATAAATTAAGGAAATAAACTAATAACAACTAAGTTTTTCATTTGTAAAAATGCTTATATTCTTAAAAATAATATTAGTTTTAAACTTATTGTCTATTTTATGGGGGAAATTTATTGCTTCTATTAATAAGTCCAATTAATCATGAAGAAGCTGTTGAAGCTATTGAAGGTGGATCAGATATTGTTGATGTTAAAAATCCAAAAGAAGGTTCTTTAGGTGCTAATTTTCCGTGGGTTATTGAAGATATAAGGAGAATAACACCTGAAGAAACTTTAGTAAGTGCAACTTTAGGAGATGTGGATTATAAACCTGGTACTGTATCTCTTGCTGCTTTAGGAGCCCTTGCTTCTGGTGCAGATTATATTAAAGTAGGTTTGTATGGTACAAAAAATTATGATGAAGCATTGGAAGTTATGAAGAATGTTGTTAAAGCTATTAAAGACAAGAAGAGAGATACTATTGTAGTTGCTTCAGGTTATGCTGATGCCCATCGTGTTGGTAGTGTTGATCCATTAAAAATTCCTCGAATAGCTAAGGATTCTGGATCTGATTTAGCAATGTTGGACACTGCCGTAAAAGATGGTAAAGGATTATTTGACTTCTTAGATATTAACACTTTAAAAAAATTTGTTGATGAAACACATAGCTACTATTTAAAAACTGCTTTAGCTGGTTCTCTTAAAAAAGAAGATTTGAAACCATTGGCAGATATTGGTTGTGATGTTGTTGGTATAAGAGGAGCTGCTTGTATTGGTGGAGATAGAAATACTGGTAAAATCCATAGGAGTGCAGTCTCTGATTTGAAATCATTAATAAATAGCTTTTGACAAAGTCCCATTATTATCATATTCATTATCAAAATCTATATTTTATTATTACAACTTCTCATTGTCTATAAACAATTATTACTAATTATCTTTAATATTTAAATTATTTCTTTTAATCTCATTATTAATAATTAAACAAAAAAATAGAGGAAATTTATGTACCTAAATAAAATAAACGAAGCCAAAACTGCTTATACCTTTGATGATTTTTTACTTGCTCCTAATGAATCATGGGTCGAACCAAAAGATGTAAATACTAAATCAAGGATATCCACCAATTTTAAATTGAAAATTCCTATAGTGAGTGCTGCTATGGATACAGTGACTGAAAATGAACTTGCCATTGCTTTAGCTCAAGAAGGTGGAATTGGAATCATACACAGGAATATGACACTTGAGGATGAAGTAAATCATGTTAAAAAGGTTAAAGAATCTGGTGATTTAACAATAAGAGATGTTTTTACCACAGATCCTGAATCTTCATTAGAAACAGTTAAAGATTTAATGAGTGAAGAAGCTGTTAGTGGTCTTCCAGTTATAGAATCTGGGAAATTAATCGGGATTATAAGTAAAAGAGACCTCAAACCTTTTTTAAATGAAACAAGCAATAAAACAGTTAAAGATCTTATGACTTGTGGTGTTGTGACAGTTCCAGAATCCATATCTCCAGCTGAAGCCTTAGATATTGCCTATGAAAACAAGATTGAAAGACTTCCTGTTGTAAAAGATGATAAATTAGTGGGAATTATTACAATTAAAGATATTTTAGAACAGAAACAATACCCTCATAGTATAAGGGATAAAGATGGAAAATTATTGGTTGCTGCTGCAGCAGGACCATTTGATTTAAAAAGAGCCATTGCCTTAGATGAAGCTGGTGCAGATATAATAGCTATTGATTGTGCTCATGCTCATAATATGAATGTTGTTAATTTTGTATCTACAATTAAAGAAAATGTAGATGCTGATTTAATTGTTGGAAACATTGCAACTGTAGAAGCAGCTGAAGCATTAATAGCTAAGGATGTGAATGGCCTTAAAGTTGGAATTGGACCTGGTTCTATGTGTACAACAAGAATAATAGCTGGGGTTGGTGTTCCTCAAATAACAGCTATTGGGCAAGTTGCTGATGTAGCAAGAGATTATGATGTTCCTGTTATTGCTGATGGTGGTATTAGATATTCAGGTGACATAGCTAAAGCCATTGCTGCGGGAGCAGATGTTGTTATGTTAGGTAATCTTCTTGCAGGAACATACGAATCTCCTGGAGCCGTTACTGTAATCAATGGCATAAAATATAAACAATATCGTGGAATGGGTTCAATGGGTGCTATGACTGGTGGTTTTAGTGGAGGTGCAGATAGATACTTCCAAGAGATAAAAGGTCCTATGAAGCATTCAAAACTTGTTCCTGAAGGAGTTGAAGGTGTAGTCCATTATAAAGGCAAAGTAAGTGATGTCATTTTCCAACTTGTAGGTGGTTTAAAAGCTTCTATGGGTTATTGTGGAGCCAAAAACATTCAAGTGATGCATGAACAAGCTAAATTTGTTAAGATCACTTCAAGTGGTATTAAAGAAAGCCATCCTCACGACCTTTTAATCACCAATGAAAGTCCAAACTACCCTACACTAAAATAGCTATTAATTTAACTTAGCTATTGAAGGTTGAAAAATGATTCCAAATAATCATAGAACTTGCATATTACTATGTGGAGGATTGAGTAAAAGAATGGGTCAAGATAAGGGATCTATGATAATTCACAGTAAACCTATGATTATGTATATACTTAAAACACTAAACTATGAAATAGATGAAGTCATAATTGTTTTAAATGATAGAGAAAGAATACTAAAATATGAGTCAATGATAAATTACTACCATTGTGAAAAATTTTCTTATAAAATAATATTTGTAGAAGACGAATTTAAGGATAAAGGTCCTTTATCAGGAATTATGACTGGGCTGAAAAATGCAAATAGTAGCTATTGTCTCGTTATTCCCTGTGATTCGCCATACATAACAAAAAAATATGTTAACTCTATTTTCAAAATAAAAAATAAAATAAAAAAGGATTTTGATGCTTTAATACCATACCACAATGATAAGGAAAGCTTAATAGATGAATCTTTACATATAAATGATAAAAATTTTAAGCTAAAACTAATAGAACCATTACATGGGATTTATAATAAAAATATAATAGATCAAATGCAAAAAAATATAGGAAACAATAAATTAGATATTAAATCAATTATTAAACATTCTAATACTTATTTTATTAACACTAAAAACTTTGATGAAATTAACTTTCAGAATATAAATTGTCCCTGTGATTTAAATAACATTCAAATTTATCGTTGATTTATTGCTTTGAATTGTACTGATTGGTCTTTGTTTACTTGTTGGATTGCTAAGGAGTTAGGTTATCCTTTCCGTGTTTATAATGTTGTTTGTTCAAGCAGCGGAGGGCATGTAAGGCCAGCTATTGTGGATATGGATGATTCTGATAGTGGTTGGATGTCTACAGACCCAGCTGCTATCAACGACCGTAATGAACGACGCTATGACTGTTTATATGATGTTTGGTGTGATACTGATAATGGTTCCACGATTGTAGACACGAGCGAAAAAAATCAATTACTTGGATGGATGCACTGGTAAAAATATGTTGGACGGAATTCTATGCCCATGCCGTGAATGCCGAAAGCACGATTTCGATAACAGTGGACATAAAGTCTGCAGATTATCATTAGAACAATGGAAGATCGACGATGAGTCCTAAATGGTTAGACTATCAAATCGAACTAAACCAAAAAGCCATACAATGGCACAAAGACCATGGCAAGAAATACGAAACATTAGAATTAGAACATTTGCTAAAAATAGCAAATAAATAAATAATAAATATAAATTTTTTTAGGAGAAAAGTATAAAATGTCTTGTGATAAATGAATTAGCAGAAATTAAAAACATATTAAAAAAATTAGTAGAAATCAAAGACAATGAACTTAGTGTGTTAGAAATGGTAGCAGCTATTTACATGGAAAAAAACTCTCATGTGATGGAAGCTATTCAAAACTAAGTTGAATTTGAGAATTTAGATGATTTTGAAGACGAAGAGGATTAACTTCAAATAAATCCTCTCTTCATATTCAATTTTGAAGGTGTAGATAAATGATGTTAAAAATAATAAAACCTATAGGTTTATTTATCATAATAATGTTTTTATTAGCTAATTTAGGCTCACCAGTAGCAGCAGAATTTAGTAAGCCGTCTTTTAATGAGATTTTAGCTGATACTTTGGATACTTCAATAGATAATTCTACATTAGTTAATGAATCTGATAATCCTGTTATTAGTCGTATTAAGTTTTTTAATCCTAATGCTACTGTGGGTGAGGTTATTGCTGTTAATGTGATGCTGGGTGAACAATTGAACCAGTCTAATAATGGTTTTGATCTTAATCTTTATTTTTACTATTGTAATAATTCATCCAGTTACCCAATTACTGGTGTTGATTTAACAGCCCGTGAATTGTATGCTCAAGCACCAGGTGTACGTTCTTTTATTGATGGTTTAGATAATGTACTTATCCGTTATAGTCATATGAGTAAAGAAGAAAAAGTTGAATTCTTATTAACTAAAACTCCAAGTAATGATTTAACTGAAGAAATATTAGATAACGCTGATGCCGATGAATTAACATTACTATCTCAGAAAGCATTCACAGCATTTGATAATTTCCCTGATTATGATTATGATGATATAACTAAAGCTAATACAATTAAAAAAGATGTTGAAGGACATGTTGATAAATTCAATAATGATGTACAATATTATGATAAATATTTCCAAGTTTATGGTGATGAGGAACATCTTAGGAGTAATGTTTCTATAGCTAATAATACTTCTACTAGTGTGAATATTAATGAAACAACCGATATAAACGTTTTAAGAATGCTTAAGAGCGAATGTCTTATCAACATTAGTTATTTAGAAAATGAGAAGCAGCCTTTCGAGGATACTAAAGATAAAATAATCAAATCTGGTCTCAGTCTCAGTGGAATTGGAGCTGGACTGCTTGCATTGGCTAGCTGTAACCATTGTAGCTATTTGGTTAATGGTTGCTTTGTTTTTATTTGGTGCTTTTCTGCTATTGATTGGTCTTATGCTGATTGGAGTTGGTGGTGATATATGGGATGCTAAGATTAAGCCTTATGATGATAAAATAGCTGTTTTAAAGCAAGAGGTTAAGGATATTGATGCTAGGATAGCTTTTTTGTTGACTTTATAGAATAATACCAATTTTTTTTTTTTGGCTTGTTGATAATGATGTAAAAAAAATCATTGGATGATGCAGCTACAAAAAAAAATAAAAAAAAATGATTTCAAAGATTTGGAGGTTATTTAAATGCTGTTGAATAAATTTTTAGGTTTAATGTTAATAGCTTTGTTAGCTGTTAGCAGTATGAGTGCTGTTAGTGCTACCACTATTCATATAGATGGTGATTGGAGATTAGTGTTTAATTTCAAATTCACTGATCTGTCTACTGGTGAGAATATTTGGAGTTGTAATGTTGCTGCTGGAGATGGGCATACTATGAATTTTGATGCTAATCCCCATAAATTACATCAAATAGGTGTTACTGTAACTCCATATGGTTATACTAATCCTGGTTACATCAGTAAAGTGATAAATGTGTATAATGGTGGGGATTTGATGTTTTCGCTAAGTTAAAATGGAATTACGGCAAAGCACGGTATGATTTTAGTTTAAATCCTTGTACTGTTGGTGGTGTACCTTTCTAAATTTCTTTTAGGGTTTTTTTAGAGCTACATAGTATGTCTTGTAGGGGTGCAATTCATCTATTAGCTCATTTTAGGGAGGATTCTCCCTAAAATCTAATTTTTTTTACTTATAACTTTCATTATTCCAAACAAATACAAACAGCAGAAATCATAAGAATAAATCATATTAACTATTAGTCCAAGACAAAATTTTCGACATTTTAATAATTTTTTACTTAAAGAACTTGCTGCATGACTATTAATTAATATTTAAAATATGAATTAAAAAATTTTGAGTATATATTAAATTGCGAATTTATTTTTTTCATTTTCAACTACTCCAATTAACTTTTTGTAACTTATAGTATTTTTGAAAAAGTTCTTAAATTTTGAAAATAAATTAAATCATGAATAATAGTTATTTTAAATTATATCTGGTTATAATTAATTATTATTAAAACTTAAATTATTATAATTATTTATTAATTTAATAAACTACTTAAAATTGTTAAATTAAAAATATAAATATTTTTTTATAATTTATTTATTAAAAACTTTATCAAATTGACTATAATATGATAAAAAAATCATTAATTTAATCTTAAAATATAAATTAATTATTAATATTACAAAATCGAAGATTTTTAATTCTTATAAAACGAAGAATTAATTCTTCTAAATTGAAAAATAAATTTTCAATAATAAAAAATTTTATAAATAATAACTTTATTTTATTAAATTAATTTTAATAAGGGTATTTATAAAATATTCTCGTATTTGTTTACTCTACAACAAGGTTTGTTTTCCACCATTACCATAGTGTCTAATTTGACTTGCCACAAAAAACGAGTTAGAATTTTACTTCAAAATCGTATTGTGTATAAACTTTACTTAGATTAGAAATACTTGTGGAACGACCTGTACTATCTGAAGAGAGTGCAAATTATTATAAAATCTTTAAATCTTGATTAAATATGATATTACCCTCTCTTTGTTGAATAAAATCTACAGTATGAATGAACCTTTTCCAAGTAAATAAATTATAAAATTAGATTTGATATATATTGATATGCTTTATATTTAAATATTTATAATAGTAGACATAAAAAGTGTTTTAAAAAAAATTATTATCTAAATTGTATATCAACTCCATATTTTTAAGACAGTCATTAATAAACCAATAATTAGAATAAAAGAACCCATAATAGTTAGAAATAGTTTAATATGATTATCTAATTTTTCATTGTACTCTTTTTGATTAGCATCCATCTTATCATAATACCTATGTTCAAGATCTAATAACTCTTTACGATATTCAATTTCATCCATTTTACATCCCTCCCACTTTTTTCAATTTTATTAATTGTTTTATCTAATCTTCAATCTTTTCAAGACAATCTTTTTCTAAACTAATTTTTACTTTATTGTCAATGACTTCCATGAACCATTTCATTCTATTCTTTTCATTGAGTTGTAATATTGCTCTAACTTCTCTTGGAAATGTGGTTATTAAAAATTTTGATTTCCATTTGGTTTTCTCAATGATGTCACTGATAAAATTTTAGTTATGTTTTTCACTTTTTTATCACTTATTTTTTTTTATATTATTTAATTAGTTTACATGTTCTTTGAATTTATATATTTTCCTATAAAACTATTTTTAGTAAACTTTATATACCAATGAAGTTCAATGAGAAAAAATTTAATTTCAAAATAATTAATTTTACAAAATACTATAATCATATACTCATAGAATATTTTTCCATTATTACGATCTAATTTGATTTTTCAAAAACCATTCTACTGTAGTTTTAAGTTGTGATTTAAATAAATTGGGGTCTACTTTAAAATGTATCTTACTAAGATTATCAACGTTTGCTTGAGAATGCTTTATATCTCCCAATCTTTCATCATCATATTTAGGTTTCAAACTAGATTGGAGTATAACACTAATAATATTGTAAAGTTGACTAATAGTTACAGAATATCCTGATCCTAAATTCAATATTCCATTAAACTTCGATTCAGCCGCCAAAATATTTGCTTCAACAAGATCTTTTACAAAAATAAAGTCCCTACTTTGTTCTCCATCACCAAATATGATTGCTTGTCTATTATTTATAATTGCATCTATAAATTTCGGTATCACTGCAGCATACTGTGAGTTAGGATCTTGTCTTGGACCAAAGACATTGAAAAACCTAAAAGCAACACTTTCTAAACCATAAGACTCATAAAAAGATTGTAGATACAGTTCACAACTTGCTTTAGATGCTGCATAAGGTGAAGTTGGAGTCAAAACTTCAGATTCTTTTAAAGGAATGTTTGGATTGTTTCCATAAACAGCTGACGAAGAAGCAAAAACAATTTTTTTAACAGCCCCCTCTTTAGCAGCCTCTAACAATTTAACAGTGACATCAACATTATTTTTATTTGCTAAAATAGGGTTTTCCACACTCAATGGAACACTTGCCATTGCAGCATAATGAAAAACATAATCAACATCTTCAAAAATTCCATTTAAATCCATAGTATTCAAGTCATTTATGATTATGCTTAAATTAGAATGATTTAGATTTTCAATATTTGTAATTTTTCCACTGGATTCATTATCAATAACTATAACTTCATTATTTTCCACTGTCTCTTCAACAATATGAGAACCAATGAATCCTAAACCACCAGTAACCAGAATTTTTTTGTTTTTCATCATATTATCCTAAAAATTTAATTTATAATATTTTACCTAACTTATTAACATGATATATTTTATTAAATTCTTTTCATTGAATTTTTAAAAGAAAAAACTTTAATATCTATTTAAATTAAAATTTAAGTAATTTTAAAAATAATTTTTTAATAAAAATTTTTATAGTGTTTTGCAAAATTAATTATTTTTGGCTTAAATTACTAAAAATTACCAAAAATTTTTAATTTTTGTAATTATGAAAATCCAAAGGATTTTCAGTAATCTTTGATTTTGTAAATATTAATGTTTATTTTATATTTAAGATTACTCCTTAATATTTTAGGGTTAATCTATCTAAGTTATAATTTAATTTTTTTACCTAATAAACTTTTATAAATTGGTATTGAGCAAATTCAAATAAAATAATATCCAAGTATATCCTTAATTAAATAAAAAGTCCATAATAAGAGAACTATAATAAGAAAATTTTACGGATAAAACTTTAAAAAATCTTTTAGAAGAAGAAAAAATAAAGTATAAATAAAAAATTAATAAAAAATTTTTGAATAAAAAAAATTCATTCCTTTTTTTTTACTATTTCATTGTTTAGAATTTATTACCAAATAATTTAATTTGATACATAGACATATTCTGAAACCCAAGAATCATAAGGCACAGTCCAGCTGGTACCATGTCCCCAACCACCTTGTACAACTCTACAAGTTTCTAACCAATAAAATGTACCATCAACATATACATAAGGAACTCTATGGTTTCCCATTTCAGTGTGCCCTTGATATATTCCACATTTGTAACCTGCAGCACTAAGTGCACTATATATTAAATTACTGAAAGAGTAGCAATCACCATCTATACCATAAGTCATTCCACTTAATCGGTTTTCTAATGAGTTTATAGTGTCCCATCCATTACCACCATAGGACTTACTACTATAAGTATTAGATGAACTACTACTTGAAGAGGAAATAGTACTTGAAGAAGAACTACTGCTTGGAGAAGCAACATTAGTTCCTACCAGACTATTAGCTTCAAAAGCAACAGAATCTGGGAGAGTATTATTATTTTCAGACATATAATTTACAATTCTTGCAAAACCATCAACAGTAGCATCAAAAGATATATCACCTAACTTGTCACTTTTTAAGAAATTAGGAGCTTGTTTATTTGAATCCATAAATGAGATTATGGCCTTTGAAGCATTAATATAGGCTTTTCTGTCAAGTTCACCTTGGGTATTGTTTCCTTTAGAATAAGCAGATTCAACGTCTGTTAGAACTTGAATAGATGAAGAGTTGTTAGAAGAGTTTACATTAGCTACAACTTTACATAAATCATATAGAAATTGTTCCATGGTATAATTTTCACCTGCAATTTCAACATTAGCAGGTAATCGTCCATTTTCCTTTTCATAGGATTTTACTTGCTTAGAAGCAGTGATTATATCAGTTACACTTAATTCTGCAACATTTACATTGTTCACATTTACACTATTTACATTTAAATTATCATTTGTAGTATTTTTACTTTCATCCATAAGATAGCTTGCACTTATTAAAGATATTGAAAGCATACAAACTATACCAAGAATTAAAGCATTTTTCATCTTCGAAATAATTTCACCTCATATATTTTATATTTAATCCAATTGAGCCAGATTATAATCTCAAATATTCTCAATTGAACTACTTCAACAAAACTGAAAATTAAATACAGATCAATAATAAAATTATTATACTGGTATATAAGTTTATTATGTTCATTACTATATCAATAAGAACTTATTGATTGAATTCAGATATATCGACTTGTACAAGCATTTACAAATTCAATGAAATCAACAAATCAATTTATATGAATATGTAATCAATGCACCAATTTGTGATTGATGTTTATTTTAATAAATCAACTTATAGACATATACAATCACCATATACACAATGAATTCAAAAATTCAGTTTTGCTTTCACTTTCATATTAAGCAATTAATCTTATATAAATGTTTCTAATAACTAATTAAAATTAATTAATTTTTTTCGTTTTGAACTAATATGCACAGCAATAAACTACTTAAAAGTATTAAACTATATTAAATTAAACTTAAAAATTAATTAACAGATTAAAACACTCTTTAATGAACTTTAAAAATATTTATATCATTTATTTAAAAACAAAATAGATATTGAACCTAATAATTTAAATAAAATAGAATTAAAACCCAAATAAAAAAAATTTGATGAATATATCTTCATTATATAAAAAATAAGCTGTTTTAATACTTATTGAAAGAAAAATAAAGATATTTAAAGAAAAAATAATCTGAGTTTAAAATTGAATTTTTAATGCAAAAATCCAATTAGAATTAATCAAAATATTCGACAACATCAATTACCCTAACATATAAAGCAATAATCTATCCTTTTTCATTTTAAATCTTCATCTAAAAATCTTTTGATCAATATAGAGAACTTTAAAAATTATATTATGTTTAAAATAAGATTAAAAAATATATTTAAGACCTTAAAGATGATTTTTTATTTAAATTTAATTTTAAACCATGTATTAGAATTATTTATATCTAAATAAGAAAATAAATAAGAATAATTAATTTTAGAATAAAATTGTGACATTATAGAATTAATAAAGATATTTACATCAATTTCGTAAATACTCACTTTATAGGTCTGTTATTAAAAAAATAGCTGCCAGAATAATGCAATATTTTGCCTAAAATTCTTAACATATATCAATATCATTAAATATTGTATATTATAATAACATTATCATAATATTACAATATTTTATATCTTTATTATTTTTTTGTATTAAAAAATATTTCTAAATCATTAAAATTTCAATAAAAAAGAAACTAAATCATAAAAAAATCAATAAATTTTCAAATTTACATACTTAACTTATAAATAAACTTAATAAACAAATAACAAAAAATGTAGATAAATTAAAAGAAGTAGATTAAATAAAAGAAGTAGATAAATAAAAGAAAAAAATTAATGTATAAAATAAAAACAAGCCCAATAAACTAATTACTAAGCATTAAAAAAGATATAAGCGAGAAAAAATCAAAAATAATGCAAGTCAGAAGTATGTCAAATAGAATTAAAGAAAAAGTTTTAATTGAAGTTAAAAAAGAAGTAAAATTTACTTAAGTATTGAATTAAAAAAATCCTTAGTGAATTTAGGTAGGTTCTCATCTACAAAAACACATTTATTTTGTCTTGAAGTATTATTAATTTGAGATGAATTTATTCTACAAGTTTTATAAATACCAATACCTCTTCTTTGCCAAGCAGGTAATTTCCCTAAATTAATCCCTTTTTTTCTAAATAAGTACTCATGAATTTCTGGTGACTTGAAGCCATTAAGTTTTTTTTTAAGTTCATCGTTTTCATACTTTTCTTTTAAAGCCCAGTAACCATAGATATTTATACAGTTTCTATAAGCTTCATCTTGTCTCCATTTAAAATAATTAAAAATTTCATTATCAGAGACTGGAATAGTTCGTGAATCAAAAGCTATTGGAAATAAATCATGGTCATCATCATATCTATCTGAGTTTTTTATACTTAGAGTCAATGAACTTGAAGCTAAACTTGAAAAAACAGAATTCAATTTCTCTATTCTTCCAGAAAATGGAATATAATTAAAAAGAATACTAACTTCATCTGAAAATGTGTATATGAATAATGGTGAAAATTCTTTAAAAATATCTAAACCTGCTTTAGCCATTAAACTTGTAAATTCATAGTCAAATGGTGTTTTAAGATTTAATTTTTTACTTAAACTATGGAAACTTCTGCCATCTAATCTTAGAATTAGGTTTGAACTTAATGGAACTTTAATTTCAGAATAAATTTCGTGTTCTTTCATAAAATCTTCCAGGACCTCTAAATAAAAATTATGTTCCTAAGTTAAATGGTTCAATTAATCCGTTTAATAGCTGAATTGCAGAGTAAGCAGCAAGAATACTTGTTTTAGGATTGGATTCACAGGGTAAATTTTCAGTTTCAGTTATAACCCTTCCAAAATCACCTTCAACAAGTACTTGATGAATGTTTCTATCGACCTTAGGATCAACGAGGATTTTAACATCAATATCTAAATTAGAAGCAATGCTTAATGTAGCTGCAACATTGATATTCAATGGAAACCTTTTAACAGCTTCACTCGCTTTACCAACGAATAAAATTTCTTCTTCAATTATATTCATACCCAGTGAACTTGGTGACTTTCGTGTAGTTAATAAAACCTTTTTTATTTCTCCTACAGAACCAGCTTTTATTGCATCCAAGCCAGCTATTGCACCACTTGGAATATGAATTTTTGAACCTGTTTTTTTTGAAATATTATTGATTTCATTCCAAAAATCATTATCCAACAATGCTCCAACACTCATTATAATAACATCTTTACCCTTTTTAAGAACCTGAGGAATAAGCTCCTTAACAGATGATTGAGATGCTGATTCTAAAACCAAGTCCACATTATCAACCATATCTTGAAAATCTAAAACAACAGTTCCATTAGATACTCGTGCTAAGTTTTCAGCTTTCTCAATATCTCTATCATAAAAATATTTAATCAATATTTCTTCTTTATTCTCAATTTTACGAATAAGAACATTAGCTATTGCTCCACATCCAAGTATGCCTACTATCATTATAATCACTAAATTGAAGAGGAGTTTATAAATTAAAAAAAAAGAGGTTAACAAAAAAATTATAGTCTATAAAATTATAATTTATTAGCTCTTAAAAAGTTTATACTACAATAATATAGTCATGTGAAATAAAAATAATATAATAGTTAATCTTAAAAATTAATAGCTAATCCCATTAAATAGTAAATTAACTAAGTACTGTCCTTATAAATCATTATTCAATGTTTTATTAATTTGAGGATTAGGTTCTGGAGATGTAGCTGTTAAATTTCTTGGATCTATCAACATTATATCTCCAATAGCTTTAACTTTATCATAATCTATGTCAAATATCTTATCACTATATGATTTAACATGATTTTCATCAGGGACAAGCTGGAAATTTGTTTTTATCATGTCCATTAAACCAACATCTTTTTTTTCCCCAATGTCAAAGGTTCTTACTTTAAGTTTTGAAATTATTCCAAGTTTTATGTTAAGAACAACATCCACAACTTTTCCTATGTACAGTCCTTCAATTGTGTATATATCTAAGTTGTAAAGATTTGAAACTTCCACCATATTCTCACCAATTCCAATGAATTATCTATCAATTAATAATTATATTAGATTTATTCATATAAATACTTTTCTATCGTTATACTCATGTAACTGAAAAAAGATTTTTTAAAATTTGTACCTCCCTAAAAGAATATCCTCTTTCCTATATGGTTTTAAAATAGCTTCAATATAATCTTCTTTTATTTCATAAGTGTTGAATGAATTAGGGCAAGACCCTCTTAATTTAAAAGAAGAGAAAGAGCCAGCAGTGGCAAAAAGAGTATTTTCAACTTTCCATAAATAAGGAACATGTTTATGACCTGAAAGAACCATATTAACATCTAAATCTGTTAATGATTTTAAAATATCTCCAGCATCAAATAATATATTACGTTCTCTTCCTGTTTTAGGAATAGGTAAAACATGATGATGAATAGCTACAATAGAAAAAGTAGAGTTTATATAAGAATCTGTTAAAATCTCTTCCATCCATAATTGTTGAGGACGACCAACACTTCCATCACTGATATCTGGTTCTGAACTATCTAAACCAATTAAAGTAATATTACTAACATCAACCAAACATTTGGAGATACGATCATTTTTAGACCATTTCTTTTTACCATTGTCTTTTAACATGCATTTTTCTTTTAAAGAATCATCATACTGTAATTTAATATTATCTTTATCATTAGAATTTAAAGTTTGAGCCCAACTACGTTCACCAATAAGTTTTTGAAAAGTTTCATAACCTAAATTACGAGCGTCATGGTTTCCAGGAATAGAAAAAAACATTGATTTAAAAAATTTTACATACTCAATAGCTTTCACATACTCAGCATGATATCCACGATTTGTTAAATCGCCAGTGAAAATTATAAAATCAGGATCTAAATCATTGACCGTGTCAACACTATTAAAAAAGACATCTTCATTGAAATCACCTTCTCCAATGTGGAAATCAGAAATATGTACTATAAATGTCATTTTAATCGTGGATTTTACTGATTTAACTTTAGAATAGCTTCTGCTAAATCGCCTTTAGTAGCTATTAAAGCTTTTTCAGCTTCTTCTTTAGAAACTTGACCTTGACTTGCCACCATTTCTATATCTTCATCAGGAATTATTAGTTCTTCCTCAAGCTGAATTTCAATAGATGTGCCAGTCACTTGATAAGTTTCCTGACCCATTACTTTCATTAAACTAACTTCTGCATTGGGAATGATTAATTCTCTATCTTCAAGTTTAATTATGACTTCTTTAACTCCAGAAATATTTTCCATTCCCATTCCCATCTTTTTCATTTGTCTTTCCATTTGCTTCATTTGTTTTGGATTCATACCAGGTATCATACAATCACTACTTACTTATTGATATTAAACATAAATTATTTATTAAATTACATTCATCTATTAAATATATTCATTCTTAATCATTAATTAAATTTATTATATAATTTTTAAGGTGATATTTAATAAATTAAATATAATAAATTAATATTTAAGATATTTAATTATTTGATATTTAATAAATAACAACAATTGTTTATAATTTAAATTATATAATTACAAATAATATTTATTATACTATTATCTATAAGTTTATTTATCCATTAAATTCAAAATTTATTATTGCAATTTATTTTAAATGTATTTGAATATTTTTACCTTAAATAAGAACCTTTTAAAAATGGGAATTTCATTCCCTAAATTTCTCGCTCTGCTCAAAATAAACTGAGACTTTGTCTCCTAAGTTTTTCACGACCTTCGAAACAAATGGGAAATCAGAGATTTTCCTAAGTTCTCACGACCTTCGAAACAACGGAAACTGAAGTTCCCTAACTTACCTAAAGGTAAGAAAGTTTAAGAAAATCAACGATTTTCTAACTTAACAAGTTAAGGTTCATCAAAACTTATTTATCCATTTTTAAAGAATCACTTTACTATTTAGAAATTTAAATCTTAAGTTCATAGCATTGGTTTAATTTTAATATTAA
>JAITGU010000088.1 GCA_031280375.1 Candidatus Methanovirga procula
TGCAAAACATGTGAAAAAAGCTTTACATCAAATTCAAACACTATTTCACTATGATTTAAGAACTAATGAGGAGGACTGTGTTCACATGCTTTAAAAATGATTCCTTAAAGGAAAATGAATTATAAGAGGAACAGCTGAGGTTTTAGATGTAAAAATTAGACACTGTTCGCAGATGGTTAAGTACATGCAGCAAAATACATAGTGAAAATAGTTAATAAAAGTGTTGATGAAAGATTTAAGTGTGGATAAAGCAAGAGACTTGAATGAATTTATGGACTTTTGTTAAAAAAAACCCCATTTCCACGAATGGGTTGCAAAGCAAAGATGGGCTTGGTTAAGTATTCGATCCCAAAAAAAAAATAAGATATATTTTAGCAGCTCATCTTGGAGGATATGACCCAAAAATCCTCAGTATGAAATCGTAAAAAACAATAACATCAGAAGTCATAAAATAGTAAACAATCTACCCCTATTTGTACACAGATGGAAGAGAATTCTATAAACACTCCTTATTAAACAAATACAGTGAAACCATACAACCACACCCAATATATTATATCAATAATTCCATTTACAAGAAATCATATCATAAAAGATCTTTTAAAATATCTATAAATTTTTAAAAATCGACATTGTTAAGCAGATTTAATGATTTAAAAAATAATAAATGAATAATATAAAATTGATTCATTAATTATCCTCTATTTTTACACCTAACTCATTTATCTTATCTCTAATGTAATCAGATAAATGATAATTCTTTTCTTCCCTTAGCTTATCTCGAGTTTCTAAAAGAATATCTAAAAACTTATTAGAATCCAGATTTTCATCTTCTTTTTCAAATAAATTTAAATTAAAGATTTTCTCAAAATTAATAAAGAATCTTAAAACCCTAAATGTAAAGTTGTAAGAAATATCTAAATTCTCTTGACTAACATTGTTATTGTCAATCAATGGAACATTATCATTTATAAAGCTATTTATATTCTTAGTAAAATTTAAAATAGCTGCTAAACTTCGAGGAGTGTTAAAATCATCATTCATATGTTTAAAAAATTCTTCTTCTAAATCATCTATTTTTAATAAGATATCATTATTAAGAAGCTTTTCATCAGAATTTAAATGATTAGAATTATTTAAATTAGAATTTTTTGAATTAAATTGACTTGAAATATCTAAATCATCTTCAAATAAAAGAAAATCAGTTAAATTATTTTCATTGGAATAACTGACAATTTTATCTTTAAAATCAAGTAAACTATTTAAAACCTTTTTTAATCTTTTTAAATTCTTCACTGCTTGATTTAAAGCTTTTTGAGAAAAATCAATTGGATTTCTATAGTGTGTTGAAAGAATAAATAAACGGAATGCCATTGGATCCCAATCCTGTAAAAGTTCTCTTATTGTGATGAAGTTACCTAAGGATTTAGACATTTTCTCACCATCAACATTAAGAAAGCCTGTATGTAACCAATATTTAACCATAGGTTCTAAAGAGGAAATAGCTTCCATTTGAGCAATTTCTGCTTCATGATGAGGGAAAATAAGATCTAATCCTCCTCCGTGAATATCATATTGAGGACCAAAGTATTGTTCTGTAATAGCTGTATCTTCTATATGCCAGCCAGGTCTCCCATTACCAAATTTTGATGGAAAATAAGGTTTTTCATCAGTTTTTTTCCAAAGAACAAAATCATTAGGGCTTTTTTTTGTGGTTTTAGCTATTTCTCTATGAGCTTCTAACTTATCTAATTTCTGATGAGAGAGTTTCCCATAACCTGGAAACTTTTCCACTTCAAAGTAAATTCCATCTTCACTTTCATAAGCAAACCCTTTTTCAATTAAAATATCTATCTGATTGTGAATTTCTTCTAAATGGTTTGTTGCTCTTGGGTAAAGATTGACAGAATCTATATTTAACCTTTTCATATCTTCTTTAAATCTGTTTTCATAGAACCTTGCTAAGGTTAAAAAATCTGTTTTTCTTTCTTTAGCCCTTATAATTATCTTATCATCAATATCTGTTATATTTTCTAAATAAAAAACCGTGTATCCTATAAATTCTAAATATCTTTTTATCATGTCAAATGATATATAAGCACGACCATGCCCAATATGTGCATCATCATATACAGTTGGCCCACATACAAAAAGATTAACTCGGCTATCCTTCCTGCTAACAAATTGTTCCTTCTCTCTATTCATAGTATTATATATTTCTAACATTTTAAGCACTTGAATTTTTTAAAATATGGGTTATATTAAATAATCATTATTTAATTATATTTTATAGTGTTTTGCAAAATTAATTATTTTGAGTAAACTACCAAATTTTTTTTTGATTTTTGTAATTTATGAATTAAAAATGGAATTTTATTAATTTTTTTAACTTGGTTTAAATTCTTAATTTATCTTTTTTACTAATTCATCTTTTCAACATATCGAAGATGACCATCTCAATAGATTATCATCGTAAATTGAATAATCATCTTCGTTTAGTATTTTGTAGTTATGTTTATATATTTTTTCCTTATTTTTATAAAACTTATGGAGCTTGTTGCACAACTCCATTTCAATGAACAAAATTTCTTTTAATAAAATTTTATTAAAAATAAGCATCATATATTGTATGGTACAACACTTATGGGCATGATAAACAGAACCTAAAAAGTAGACAAGTAGACTCTCATAGGAATAGAAAAAATCAGAACAGAAAATCAACTGAGAGCCATAAATTACAATATCAATCGATATTTCAAATTATTAAAAGAAGATACAGCTAAAAAAGAGCCTGTTACAGTGAGGTGTTAAGTCATCACAATTAACACTTCCACAAACCTTAAATACTGAAATTAAAAATAGATTTGATAATTACAATAGTTACAATAAAAACTATGTTGAATTATGATAGCTACATTTAAGCAGATATTGTAAGTGTTTAGTTAGAGTTCTTTTTTCAAAAATCCCGAAAAATACTCATCAATCATTTATATTCACAAACAATGAATATCAGAAATAGAGGAAAATATCGAAACATTCATGCAACATCATCTTTTAATAAAAAATATTTTAAATAATAAAAAATAAAGTAAGTTAATAAAATAAAGCAAAATAAAATGAATTGTGTTTGGAATTTAGTTGGTGATTTTATGGATTACGATAAATTAGCTGAAAAAAGAGATTTATTGAATGAAAATATGAATTTATTTAGTAAAGAACTTTTAAATAATTACCAAAATGATTTTGATATTAATTTTACACATGAATCAGCAGCTATTGAGGGAAATACTCTAACTTTAATGGAAACTAAGCTTTTACTTGAGGATAAAATATCTGTTAGTGGTAAAGATTTAAGAGAAATCTATGAAGTTGTAAATCATAATAAAGCTTGGAAATTTGCTGAAAATAATATTAAAAACTGTCTTGATTTAGATGAAAACTTAATTAAAACCTTCCACAAAATATTAATGGAAAATATTATGGATGGTGGAGTTTATAGAGATGCTGATGTAAAAATTACAGGGGCTAAGCATTCACCTCCAAGTCGCTTTATACTTAGCTATGAATTGAAAGATTTTTATAATACATTAAGCAGCAATAATTTTAATGGAATAGAGCTTGTTGCTTACACACACGGAGAATTCGTTAAGATTCATCCATTTTTTGACGGTAATGGAAGATTATCAAGAATTTTGATGAATTACCAGCTTGTTAAGAATAAATTTTTACCTATTACAATTAAAAATTATGAAAAACTTAATTATTATGATGTTTTAGATGAATATGCTGTTAATAATAATCTTAAGCCATTTGTTCAATTATTATATGAATTAGAAGAAGAACAATTAGATTTTTATCTAAAGCAGATTAAATCTAAAATTAAATAACATGATATTCATAATTATTAAATTATTGATATATGAAGTTGTCTAACAATTATTTTCATGCGGAGTAAGATCGTACAAGTACTTAAATTGAGAATGGAACAACTTATTTTTCATAAATCTGTATTGTTGGACAGCCCCTATGATGATATAATTATGATAATATAAGTATAATAATTGATATAAAGAGGTTTTTTTAAGGGAATTAAAAACTATTATAGTCATTATGGAAAAGTTTATAAATAAGTATTTATATAAATTATTGCATGATTCTAAAAGATTTAAAACCATGGCATGCACCAAATGTTATTAAAATACCGAATAGTCAGAAAATTTTAATCAAACATTTAAGTAT
>JAITGU010000101.1 GCA_031280375.1 Candidatus Methanovirga procula
AGATTAGAAACCTTTATAAGCATGGATGATGAAGATATAAAATTCTTCATTTCATTTTTTATTATTTTTTATTATTTTTTTTATTAAATGAAGCTGGGTCACAAGCCATATTTTCAAATTTTACATATTTCAAATTTTCAATTAAATTAAATATAAATCTTGATTTTAGTTTTATTTAAGAAAGTAATGATTATTAAATTAAAATTTTAGATTTAAAAATTAAATTTATCTTTAAATCAAATTTAGATACTTTGATTTTTCAATGAAAATATGCATATTTTAACCGTGTCCCATTATCAAATAGTATAACATTATAAAATTCAATTTTAGCAGACATATAAAAATTAAAATTATTATTAATCATCAAACCATTAAAGAGTATAATAAATTATCTTACAATATAATAAAATAACTATCTTGAATGAGATCTTTGAAAAAACTAAAACAAGATAATATTGGATTTATATAATAAAATAATCACGGAGGATTGAATGTTAGATAAATATCCCTATTTAAAAGAAGGTTACTATGTTCATCAAGGTTCTAATACTAATTTTATTAGATATTCATCAAAACTGGTTAAAGATCGAGATGATGATCCTTTAAATTTAACAGTTAGTAAGGACATTGTTAAAATTATTAAAGAATTTGATGGTGTAACCAACTTGAGAGATGTTGTTAAAAAATTAGTTTATAAATATGATGAAGATTATGACGAAGTTTTGAAAGGAATAAAAGGTTTAATTGATAGTTATAATTGTTTTAGAGTTAAAGATACACCAGTTGATGTTGATACTTTATTCATTGGTGGTGAAGACTATCAGTATCCTTTTGCAATTGATATTGAATTAACTGATTTCTGTAATTTTGATTGTAAACATTGTTATAATGATAGCCATCGTGAAAATAGGGAGTTTATAGATGTTGATGCTCTAATTAACTCATTTAATGGGTTTGATAAAAAGGGTGTCTCAAGTATAACCTTGACTGGTGGTGAACCATTAAGTCATCCAGATATTGGTAAAATAGTTGAATTTTGTTGTGAGAAATTTAATAATGTTGGTATGATTACTAATGGATCTTTGTTAAATAAGCATATCTATACTTTAAAAAGCTATTCTAATTTATCATTACAAGTTACATTAAACAGTTCTACTCCTAAGTTTCATGATTGGTTTTGTGGTGTTGATGGTCAGTTTGAAATTGTTAAAGATAATATTAAAAATGGAGTTGAAAATGGTTTGAATATAACTGTTTTAATGATTGTAACACCATATAATATTGATGAAATTTATTCTGTTGCTAGATTAGCTAAGGATCTTGGTGTTTCAAGTTTTAGAATAGGAAAAGTTTTACTTAATGGTAGAGCTACAGATGATTTAATTTATGATAATGTTTCTGATTTGTTAGAAAGAAGGAAAAAAATAGCTGATAAATTTGAAGATGGATTCGTATTGAAAGAAACTGAACATGCCTATGAAGAAGTTAATCGAGTTAATTGTGGTGTGGGTTCTTCTCAAATAACAGTTTCTCCAACTGGAAATATTGGTTTATGTCAAATACAAGTTGATGGCATTAGTTTTGGTAATATTTTAAATGAAAATCCAGATGATATATTTAATAATCTTAGTGGTTGTGCTTATCACAATTTACAAGAACCTGTTAAGGAATTATGTGGAGATTGTAAGTTTTTTAATGATTGTAGATTTTGTGTGGTTATAGGTTTACAACATTATTTTGAGTTAGGTGATGAGTGTAGATGGGGAAGTAATCCAGAAACACAGAAGTATATAAAAACATTATTATGAGAATATGATTTATAAATCACCCATAACTTAAATGTGTATAAATTCCTCAGTTTTATATTAAATGTTTCTGTAATACTTTTAATAGAATTGTATCAATTACATACTTAAATTGTTCATCATCTTAATTAAATATGGATGTCAATGTATACTATATGTTTTTAATGATAACTCCCAAAAAACATAGTGTCAAGACAAAATAATTTAGTAAAATTTTAAAAATGAGTTTTCAGGAAATCAAAGGATTAATCAGTTGAAATTTCACTAAATAAGATTATAATGAAAAATTATCAATACTAAAATAGAAAGAATAAATTTGTCATGACAATAGATAGTGCTATAAATAAACATGATTATTAAAAACTGGTTGAAGACCTTTTTTATAAAGAAAGTTTTTTATTTCTTTAACAGAACGAGTATCTTGAATTTCAAATTGTTCATCGCCCTTCAAATCTTCAGCATATCCTCCAACACCAACACTCACTCCAGCAGATAATCTATTCACACCTATACCAACCACTCCATTTCTAAATTGAGAATCCTCCCTTGTAGAAATTGTAATATCTGCAAATGGTGTAAAAAGTCTTTGAGCCAATATAAGTTGTAGTAGCTGCCTTTCACTTACTTCCACCCCATACTTTAAATCCTGATGAATGAATGGTCTAAGACGCAAAAACGAGAAAGAAATTTCACTTTGAGGATACTTTCTTTGAATGTAGTGACCATGTAGTCCAGTTGCAAAAGCGTCAGCTCTAAAATCCCCTAATCCAAATAATGACCCAAAAGCAACTTTTCTCATCCCTCCTTTAATAGCCCTCTCTTGAGAATTAAACCTATATTCATAGTTAGATTTAGGACCATTTAAATGACATTTAAAATATTGATCTTTGTTGTATGTTTCTTGATAGGTGCATAGATAATCTGCACCACAAAAATGAAGATATTCATAGTTTTTAACATCAACTGGATATATTTCAAGCCCAACCAAATTAAAATATTCTCTTGCCAATTTAACAGCATCGCCAATATATTCCAAACTTGTTGATTTAGACTCACCAGTTAAAAGTAAAATATCTTGTAATCCTGTTTTTGAAATAGCTATTAATTCTTCTCCAATTTCTTCAAAACTCAAACTTCCTCGCTGTATTTTATTTTGCGAGTTGAAGCCACAGTATATGCAATTATTTTCACAGTGGTTACTAATGTATAGTGGTGTGAAAAGAGAAATTGAGTTTCCAAATTGATTTGAAGTTTCTATTTTAGATCTATAAGCCATTTCCTCAATAAAGTCTTCTGCTGCAGGAGATAATAATGTTGCAAAATCATCAACATTTAAACTCTCTTTTGATAATGTATTTTCAACATCTATATTAGTGTAAACATCTGGATTAAAATCTTTTAAACCTGTTTGAACCTTATTTAATATATCTGATTCCATATAAATCATTGAATGGTAGCTATTAACTTTACTTCAAAAATCCAGTTAAAGGACTTGATGATTGAGCTTTAAGATTTAAAACTCTTCCTAAACCAGCCAAATAAGCATTCCGCCCTGCTTCAATAGCTAATTTAAATGCTTTAGCCATTTGAACAATATTATTTGCTGTAGCTATTGCTGTATTCGCCATTATTGCATCAACCCCCATTTCCATTGCTTCACAAGCCTGTGAAGGAGAACCAATACCAGCATCCACAATAATAGGAACATCAATCTCATCAACAAGAATTTTTATAAAATCCTTAGTAAGTAATCCTTTATTGCTTCCAATTGGTGCGGCAAGAGGCATCACAGCTTCTGCACCTGATTTCTCCAAATTTTTTGCTACATTTAAATCTGGCATCATATACACCATAGGTATAAAACCTTCATCATAAAGTAGTTTAGTTGCCTTCACTGTTTCATAATTATCTGGAAATAGATATTTGGAGTCCCTAATAACTTCCACTTTTATAAATTCTCCACATCCTAATTCTCTTGCTAATCTTCCTAATCTTAATGCCTCATCAGCAGTTCTTGCCCCAGATGTGTTTGGCAAAAGCACGAGGTTTTCAGGAATGTAATCTAAAATATTCCCTTCACCATTTTGATTTGCTCTTCGAATAGCTATTGTTGTTATTTCAGCACCAGAAGCTTCCATAACCTTAGATGTCATATCTAAAGAAAATTTCCCAGAACCTAAAATAAGTCTTGATGAAAATTTCCTATTTCCAATAATTAATGGATCTTCCATTTTATTAATCTCCATACAATTAATCAATGATTAGTTAATAGATATAATATATTAATAATTGCTCTTTAGACAATTAGATAACATCTATATATACTACTTAGATTTCAATGCTTTGAAACCTATTGGAACCGTACTGTATTTAGTTCCTTTTGCTTTTAAAACCTCATCTTTACTACTTGTAAGTTTTGGTATTGGTTTCCAAGGATTGTTTTCATCTTCACCAACGATTAAAACACTATCAACTAAATTTTTATCCAACAAATACAAAAGAATTTCACTAACAATTCCACCATCTTGCCCAGTGTTCATATCTGACTTAAGAGAATAAATCTCCAAGTATTCTCCAAGTGGTTTACTATCTAAATCTTTAGAAATGATTTTATCAGATGAAAATGTTCTTGGACAAGCATAATAACAAGCATGACAACCTTCTCTACATTTTCCTTTTTTAAAAGGTTTTCTTTCATTAATGTGAATAATATCAATTGGACAAACAAATTCACATGATCCGCAAAGAACACAAGCACCTTCCTTAATAACATCACTATTTAAACAATCAAACTGACATTCATCAGATAACTGAGTAATCTCATCATCATTAACCATTCTTTTATAAATAACTGGATGAGAATTGTTCTCCCTAATTTTAATATTTTCCAAGTTAGTATTTATTTTCTTATTAGAAACTCTTTTAAGTAAATTTAAAAGTTTTTCCTCCATAGGTTCCTCCAATACAAGATCATTAGATATTAAATCTTGAATTATATTACTGCCCTTTTCAGTTCTAACAATAACAGTCGAATATCCTTTAGGAGAACCAACAGAACCAACAGAAATATCTGCCAGGTTTGAAGTATAATCTGTACAAATATCACAATTCTTCCTTTTAAATGAATGAGTTTGAGAAATCGGAAACTCTTGAACTTCATCATCTAAAAATACTTTAAATTTATTATTTTCAATCCTAAACTCTTTAACATCATTTAAATCTATATTCTTCTCTTTTAAAAACATTTTTAAATAAGTGTAAGAAAAATTTTCCATGCAAAATAAACCAATTTTTAAATCTATTGATGATCCACCAGTTTTTTCCCCATAATAATTTATTTTAGAAGCTGCTATTATCTGACATGGTGTTCCTACCATAGCTATTTTTTCATTTACCATATAAATATCCTCAAAAAAATAAGTTTAATACCTTTTCATAAATTAATATAATTAAAGTTTAAATCATTATTTTATTATAAACTGTTTGTACTTGTGATTATTTTACTTAAATATCATTTAAAACAATATTATAAGTAATTGTAATTATTTTTACTTAACTATTTACTTATTATAAATTATTAATTCTATGATTTATAATATTTATTATTTATGCCAATTACAATTCAAAAATGAACAAAACTTTTTCTAAAATTATAATAGTCATTAATTTAAAAGTGTAATATAAATAGAATTTTTAAACTTTAACATTAAATTTTTTAATATATTAAATCAATGCTGTTAAGTTAATAAATTTTATTAACAATTTGTTTGTTATTAATTCTTTAAATTGAAATTAAAGAAGTTTATAGAATAATTCATTTTTTAAAAAATATACTCGGTCTATATAATATAATTATAAATTCTATGATAGAAAATAGTATTAAATAGAAAAGTGATATTATTAGATATTGTATCAAAAAAATATAATATTTTGATGGTGAATGATATTTTATGATAGAAGAAGATATTATGAATAGCTTGTCCTTAGGCTTATCTGAATTTGATGATATAATTAAACAATCTAAGATTTATGTTGACAAGACAAGGTTCATAAAGAAGATGATGGATCAAGGCAGAAAATATTATTTTCTATCTCGACCAAGAAGATTCGGGAAAACATTGTTTCTATCAACCTTAGAAAACTTCTTCAATGGAAAAAAAGAACTATTTAAAGATACCTATATCTATGATAATTGGGATTGGAGTGATGAATATCCTGTATTGAGAATTTATATGAACGATTTATTGAATAACAGTTCCGAAGAGCTAAAAGAAGATATTTTTTTGATGATTGAGAATATTGCTCAGAAGAATAATATTAAATTAAGTGAAAAAGGATCTTTTATGCTTAAATTCAAAGAATTAATTGAAAAACTATCTAAATTTAGTAAACATAAAGAGATCGTTGTTTTAATAGATGAATATGATGCACCAATAATAGACAACATCAATAACACAGAATTAGCCGATGAAAATAGGAAAATATTACAGAACTTTTACAATGTTTTAAAAAATTCTGAAAAATACATTAAATTTGTCTTCATCACAGGAATCAGCAAATTCACAAAAACATCCATATTTTCCAAATTCAACAACCTAACAGAACTCACCTTAGACAAAGACTACTCAACAATCTGCGGAATAACACACAACGAACTAAAAAAATACTACCACAACCACATCCAAATAATATCAAAAGAAAACAACTGCACATACAACGACACAATAGAAAAAATCAACCACTTCTACGATGGATACAGCTGGGATGGAACCATCAAAGTATTCAACCCTAACTCAACACTTAGAGCATTATCACAAAAAAAATTTTCAAGCTATTGGTTTTCAACAGGAACACCAAGCTTCATAGCAGAAATATTCAAAAAAAAGAAAATAACCCAAGACTACTTCCAACCAACAATCCTAAAAGAAACAGAATTAGATGCAATAGACCCAGACAACATAAACGAAACAACACTACTCTTTCAGGCAGGATACCTAACAATTAAAAAAGAATTCACAAAAAACGATGAAATATACTTCTCTCTTAAAATCCCTAACTTCGAAGTGCAACAAGCCTACAAAGACAACCTTCTTAATTTATACATAGAAAAATTCGGAAATAAGTTCAAAAACACACAACAAACCATCTGGGATGAAATATTCAACGGAAAATGTGAGAAACTATCACAACACTTAAGAGCATTCATCACAGGAATACCATACTACAACAGAGTAAGTATGGACAACGATGAAAAATGGAAAATCTACTCCACAATATTCACAATCTGGGCACAACAAATGGATTACTACCTAACAGTAGAAACAGCAATCGAAGACGGCAGAATCGACTTCATCCTCGAAAACAACAGGCAAGACCAAACAATCATCATAGGAATGAAATACACAGCAGACCAAAACAAAACACTGAACACACTAATTAATGAAGCCTTTAAACAAATCAACAAGAAGAAGTACTGGTGGGCATACACAGGAGAAATCAAACTAATGGCATTAGCAATCAAAGATATAAAAATAGATGATGGATACATAACCAATGTCAAATGCCAACTAAAAGATATTAAAAAAGAAGAAGAATAAAAATAAGAAATTAGTTGAACTTTCAACATATCTTATTTAACTCAGGACAATTATCATGAACTCATAATATTTTCTTCACAATTCCTATATCTTATAGATAATTCAAGACTTCAGTTGCATCAATTTCTTTGGTTTCTGTTTTTCATTAAAGAATAAATATGATAAAAAATCATTATAATGCAGGACTTAAATTTTGGCAAATTATGCATAATTGATATTTTTTTAAATTAAGTTTAATATTAGTAAATTACTTTCTTTTAAAAAATAATTAATATAAAATTTTTAATTTTAAATTAGATAAAATTAATTAAATAATTTTAAAAACATGCGTATTTTAATAAAAATTAAAAATAATTTGATTATGTGAAAATTTATGTCTAAGACCATATATTAAAAAAAGACTATGTAAAAAATTCAGTGGGTGAAATAATTTTTCCATGATTTTGATCCCATTTAACCCTTTGAAGATCTAAATAAACTTCAATACTTTCAATAGTCTTATATAACTTCTTCAAA
>JAITGU010000111.1 GCA_031280375.1 Candidatus Methanovirga procula
ATTTTTTTAAGTAATGGACTTTTTAAATAAATATAATATTGTTTTATTTTAATTTTTATTTAATTAAATAGTGTATTTTATTGATAATAATTAATTTTATAATTATTTAATAGTGAAATAGTTCAATGTTTGAAGATATTTTTAATAACAGAAGATTATATAAAAAATTTATTAGTTAAATTATTAATGTCAAGGACTATAATTTAATATAAAATTTATATGAGAATCCCATATTAAAAAAAATAAATAATTTTTAAATTAAAGTATAATATAATATAATATCTCTATTTAAAAAAATAGCTCAATATAATTAAATTATTTTTAAATTAAATAAATAAAAAATAGAAATAAAAAAATATATTCAAATAATAATGAAATATGATAAGGAGAAGAAAAATGAAACTAAAAAAGAATTTCATCATACCCCTGTTCAAAATCTAGAAACAAGGATGAAATAGACGAAAAACACCCTGATTACTTAGAATTACTATTTTTTAAGAGTACTATCCAACTCACTATAATTTAAAGATGGGTTATAAGATATAATTAAATTAATAATTGATAAACATAACCATAATGACTTTAAAATTACAAAAATTTTATTTACAAATAACTAACTTCACAAAACACTATAAAATCCCTATTATCCCATAGTATAAGTCATCTAAGAAAATAATCTTATTTTTTCTTAGTTAAACTTTGAAATAAACTTGCATTTGACTTTTTTGTTTGCATAAGCAACACCTAAAAAGTTTATATTATATTTTAGATACTTTTCATAATATTTTTTGCTTTTAATTTGGATTAATGCTTCATCTATTAGGGCATCGATTTTATTTTCGTTTTTGCCAAATTTAATTTCAATTAATATGGCATCATTATCTATTATTAAAACTGCATCCATTCTTCCTTTGTCTGTAGCTATTTCACCATCAATTTCAAAAACTAATAAATTTAACCATAAAAGAAATATTGAGTGATAATATTTTTCCTTATCCAGATGTAAATGGTAAGGAATGTTAGCAATCATCTCACGAAGATTATCATTTAAGTTTTCACTATCTTTATTAAGGAAATTTGTTCTCATCCTGTTTCTTAAACTGTCCACATCATTTAAAGGATAATCCATATAGATATTTAGCAAATATTTGACTAAAGAGCTCTTAACTTCCTTATTCGGAACATTTAAAATGTATTTTGGTTCCAGATCAATGATTTCTTTTTTATTGATTGTTAAATAACCTGACTGGAACATTAATGGGACAATTGGAATGTTTTCAGGGTTGTAACTATCCGATATTTCTGACCCAGCTCTTACTTGGTTGAGTATCCTGTTTAGGTCTGTTTTTGTTTTTAGCAGTTCTAAGAGAAATGTTGGTGTTCCAGTTTTAAACCAATAATTATTAAAAAACATATTATTAAATAAGGATAATATGGATTGAGGATTATAAACAAAGTTCTCACCATCCCAACTATACCCATTGTACCACTCTTTAATACCCATTAAAAGTTCGTTCACACTAAGACTAACTTCTTCAGCAAGAACATCCATATAAAGTTTAAAATAATGTTCTAACTCACTTTGAGTATAACCACAAATAGTTGAAAACTTATTATTCAATGTTAAATCGTCAGGACTGTTCAATCCAGAAAATATTGAGGTTCCAACGAATCTTGAAACCCCTGTTATGAATACAAATCTTAAGTTGTCGTCTTGGCTTTTTAGGATTTGGTAAAAGTCGTGTAAAATTTTCTTCATAGCTCCCTGAACATCAGGATAAGAAATATTATCAAGAATAGGCTTATCGTACTCATCAATGAGAACAACAACTTTTTTATTGTACTTCTTAAATAAACCTTCAATCAATTCTCCAAACTTATCGGCATAATCTTCATATTCTATTTCTATATTATTTTCTTTAGCTATTTTACTTAAAAATATGTTTAAAGATCTTTTTAGTTCTTCTCCTGTTTCGTGTGATCTTTCACCTAAATCTATTCTAATAACAGGATAGATTTCTTCCCAGTTCCATTCATCATAGATATATAATTCTTTAAATAGTTCTTTGTTTCCTAAAAATAGGTTTTCAAGTGTGCTGATTAGTAATGATTTCCCAAATCTTCTTGGACGAGAGAAAAAATATGATTTTTCATTTTTTGCAATGTTGAAAATATCTTTTGTTTTATCCACATAAAGATAATTGTTATTTCTCAGTTTTCTGAAGGATTGAACACTTATTGGCAATTCTTGCAATTCTTTTTCCATTTAAGATCCCTATAGAGTTTCTATTAATCTATTGAAAATAGTAATTTAATAATATTTATAAATTAAAACTCTGTAATAATTAATTATTATAATGGGAGTATATAAATATATCTTTAATCCAATGCTGTTAACTTAATGTTTATATAGTATATTGTTCATATTTATTATTATATATTAGGCTTTATTTAGATAAATATTGATAGTTGTATTATTATGAATTATAATAACATCTTTAAAGAGTTTTTTGAGTTAATAACTTCAGATGAATTCCTAGAAATGAGTAAAATAGATTCTAAATCCTTTACACGCAATAAAAACATGAATTTTAGAGATATAATCTATTTCATGCTTTCTCGTGGAAAAGATAATACAAGTGTTGAATTAGATAGATATGCTCAAAATGAGGATATTCAACCTGTTAGTAGACAAGCATATTGTAAATCAAGGCAAAAAAATAAAGCCTTCAGCATTTAAATACATGAATAATTGGTTAGTAAAGAAAATATACTCATCACAGGATTATAAAACATGTGAAAACTATTTAATATTGGCTATTGATGGTTGTTTGCTGGATATGCCTTGGGTTGATGAATTAAAAATGGAATATGGGGGTAAATCTAATAAGAACGGTGAAATAGAGGCAAT
>JAITGU010000149.1 GCA_031280375.1 Candidatus Methanovirga procula
GACTTATCATACTCAAAATGCTTATCTTCCAACATTAGCATTATTATCAGGAATAATACCCTTTCTTCTACTGATTAAAGCATTTTCCAACACTTCACCCAAACCAGGCTGACCATCCGCTAAATCCGTTAATTTAGCTAAGACATGACACATTATTTTTTTATTGTTTTTAAAGATATTAATGTCATGATTAATAATATATAGTTTTTAATATATAAATTTAACGGTTTTTGATTCGTGAATTATGGTAAGTTACATTTCAAGTGTAAATTATCAGAATTGTGAAATTATGAAACCTTTATATTGTGAAATATGTCTTCTCCCAGCGGATCGTGAAATTGGTGATGAAAATTGTGAAAACCTCCACACTTTTTGACAACTCAAAATTCCCAAAAACATACATAAAATAAGAAATAATAAAGATTCATAAAAATCCAAACAATTGGAAAAATATGGATCTTAAAAAACAGTTTTTCTCAGTCCTATTTTTTTAATAGCTAAAAAAACATGAGATTAAATCTTACATATAATTACTTGTTTTTTCTAATATATAAATATTTGCCTTTAAATCCAAATTAAATTATGTGTGGATGATACAATCGATTACAATAAAAATAAGACTATAGATCAATGCTGTTAAGTTAATAAATTTTATTAAAAATTTGTTTGTTATTAATGCTTTAAATCTTTTAAATTATAAAGAAGATTCATAGTCAATTACGAGCATAATAGAAAAAATAATAAAAGGAGAAGACTAAAGCATATTTATTCATATATTTTTAATGGTTTAACTCTTTCACCATCATCACAAAGTTTTTTGTTTAATTCACTAATTATACCCACACCAAAAGACTGAGCAATAGTATTATCTGATGAAAATATGCACACAGAATCTTTATCAGATAAAGCTTGAGAAACAATCAAAGCATCAGTGGAATCAAAACGAGAATCCTTTGAAAGTATAGTATCAGCTAAATTATAACATTCCCTACTTGGAGGGATTAAATCAACATGATCCTCCTTAAATAAGGAAAAAAGTTCATTATTCAAATAATCAAGGTTAATATTATTCAGAGTAGAATTATACTTATTTATATTGTTAAATAATTCCCAAAACACGATGAAAGGAACTTTAATATGAATTTCTTTACTCCTGTTGAATATTATTTTTTTAAGGTTCTCAGCACGAAGCTGTTCCTCATGTATATTTCCTAAAACTTTTTTTAAATTAGGGTCTTTTAAAAAAATATATGAATGGAGGTGATCAGTGTCAATATAATAATTTTGCATATGAATCATGCATTAAAGAGTGTATATTCATCTAAATCAGAGTAAACATCCTTAATTATATTAAGTTTGATTTTATGTTTGATAGTATGTGTACCATTAATCAATTTATCAGAATCTAAACCTTCTTTATTAATAAATTTGCTTTTATAATCATCGAATAATGATAGCATGGTGGAGGCTGATTCTAACCATTCAACACTTTTATTTTTAATTAATTTGAAATAATCATTTTCATCTCTAATAATACAATATTATTTTCAGTGTTAAGTAGGTTGTAGTAATCATCTGCTAAGTCCGATGAGTAAGGACCACGAATATATAGATTATAATTGTAGGCATGATTAAAACCAAAATATTTAGCTATGAAAACATATTTTTGAAGTTTCAAGCGATCATTAAAATTATTAGTACTAAATGAAAAATCTAACTTTTCATTTAAAAGATTAATAAAACTATTTAATTTTCCTATGTCACCCATTTTTACATACTTCCAAAAAAAGTAATTATTTATATTGATTTTAAGTTAATTATTTTTTAATAATAATATTTAACTACTTTTTATGTATTTCATTTATTATATAGTTATTCATTTTACATCATTACTATGATAAGTGAACAATGTTTAAAAAATCTATTAAAAAGCTTTAAATTCAGTTAAATTGGTTTTATTCATATAAGAACCCATAACCACATGCCATTAAATGAGAAAGACTTGAAAACATTAGTTCCAACAGTTGAACTATCCTCATTAGCAAACAAACAACTAAGATTAATACAAACAACAAATAGTAATATGAGATTATATACCAATTTAACTATTATCACACCAACTTTTAATTAAATAATATTACATTATATTATTATTACTTACTAAATTATATAAATACAACTTTTTTTAAGAAGACTGTAAAAAAGTGTGGGGTTTTCATGAAAATTCATGTTTTATATAAAGAAGATTAAGCAATATATAATATTAATAAAGTTAGACAAACAATTGATAACTTAATAGGATAATATATGATCACAATTAATTTCATTCATTATTAATAAATAAAAAAATTGAGGAAGAAGATTTGAGTTCTAAACTTGTTAAAGCAAACATTTTTATTTTAATGGGAAATCTCATATTCAAGGTTGGGGGATATGTATACAGCCTCTTAATGATGGCACTTCTACCTCCATACTACAACGGTATTCTAAATGTTTCTATTTCTGTATTGGGAATTTTTCAGATATTATCTGCAGGAGGAATTCCTCCAGCTATTGCAAAATATCTATCAGAATATATAAGTTTAGGGGAAAATGCTCTTGCAAAACAGATTATATATTCTTCTTTAAAAGTAATGGGATTGTTTGGAATATTTTTTTCTTTTTTACTTGTTTTTATTATCTCACCATATTTAGCATTTAATTATTACAAAAATCCAGATTATCTCATACCTTTATCTCTAATTAGCATTATAATTCCATTTAGTTTAATTGCAGGAGCTTTTAGGGGTGCATTTCAAGGATTATATAAAACAGAGTACATAGTTACATCAAGAGGTGCCGAGCAAGGATTTATGATCATATTCTCAACAATTTTAGTTATTGTTGGTTTGTCTGTTGTTGGTGCAACCTTAGGTTCTGTTTTTGGTTATGTTGCTTCAGCCACTATATCTTTTTATTTATTTAAAAAATATATATTAAATATTATTCCACAACCAGATGAAGAAGTTAAATTTTCATTTAAAGATGAATTGAAGTTAATGAAGAAATTAATCTGGTTTGCTATTCCTGTTGCTATTAATGCATTGAATGAAATGGTATTGTTAACTATAACACTATCGATTATGGCAAGTATGATTTCACCAATACTTGTTGCTTACTATGGAATAGCTAACACAATTTCAAGAATTCCTTTAATGTTTCCAAATTCAATTGCAACCACAATACTACCTGCATCTGCCTCTGCTAAGGTTACTAAAAATACTGATCTATTGGATAAATATATTTCCGAGTCTTACAGATACATTGCAATGATAATAATTCCAATATGTGTAGGAATTGCTATACTTTCAAAGCCAATCATAATGACTCTTTGTTTTCCAAAACCTGAATATCTGGCTGGATCTACTTCATTAAGTATCCTTATCATTGGTATGGGATTTTATTCAATTTTTTCAATATCATCAAGCATTGTTCAAGGTATTAAAAATCCAAGAATACCAATGTATTTATTGATTTTAGGTTCTATTTTAATCATTATATTAACATACACCTTAGTTCCTATCTATGGAATGGATGGTGCTGCAATTGGAACCACAATTACATATATAACAATTACAATTCCTATGGTATGGATTTCTCTAAAATTTAAAAAGACCAAAATAGCTATAACTCCTTACTTAAAAATGATAATTTCATCATTAGTAATGGGAATGTTTCTTTTAGGAGTAGTTTCTTTAACAGCCATTCCTCTATGGGGTCAAACAATAATTGGTTATGGGATCGGTGTTATTATATATTTTTTTGCTTTATTGTTTTTAAAAGGATTTACACATAGAGATATTCAAATATTAAAAGGATTCACCAGTAAAATTAGTTTTTTAACACCATTTTTTAATAAAATATATAATCTAATGACAAAATACTCTTAAAGCAGACAATAAGAAATGATTAAACTATGCTAAATAATATCCATTGTTTAAATTTAATTCTGCAACTTCCAATGTTATTATCTTCAATTTTTTTATAAAATATTTTACATTTTTTAATAAATTTGTTCATTAGTCTTTATTTTTATATTATAATAATTATAAATGATATTTTAAGAATGATTTTTGATGAACCTTTTTTTAAAAGGTTCTATGATATTTTTAGAAAATAAGAATTAAAATGCAATAAATTGAAATTTAATCAAATACTAATACTCAATTATTAAAAAATATGGGAACTACAATTCAATCCACTTTAGAAAATAGTTTAAGCAAAACCATTGCTTTATTTTCAACTCCAATATCTTTAGCTATTGCAGTACATTTAGCACATAAAAGACAGAAAACATCTTTATTTATGCTTAATTCAGTTAGACCTTCATAGTTTCCAAGTCCTTTAGAGATAATAAAATTATGATTATTGAATATATTGAGAAATTCCTTTGATAAATCTTCATAAACTATTCCTACAGAATCTGTTCCAATACTAACAATATTCGTTATTTTATCTAAACCAATAGCTATTGCATCTTCAATACAGGCATCATTTAATATTGGTTTATCTTTAACTGCAAAAGTAATTTCTAAGTCATAATCATTGATTAATTTCTCAATTAAAAGCTTATCAAAAACTATCTCCCCAACATTGTCTGCTAAGTATAAAAGTTTATTATTTTTTATTAATAATCTCTCTAATTCATCAATTTGATTAATTGATAACTCTTTATTAAGATGCGAAACCATCAATTCTTCAAGGTCAACACCTAAACCTAATGCTCCAGAATCTATAAGATTTCCAATAATAGCTATTTTAACATAGGTTTCTAAAGTTTCATCATTGTTTATGATTTCCTTAGTTTTAGGAATTAAATTCTTAGCTATTTGATTTCCAAGAATTTTTTCTTTATAATAAGGGTCATTACATCCTGCTTTTTCTTTAATTAATCTATGAATATCTGTTCCTATTCTATTTGAAGATGCTCCTTTTTCATATTTTTTAGATATATGATCAAAAATTGATTTCATTAAATCTATTTTAAATTCATTATCTTCAGTTGCCAAATCCATTGCTTCATGAACTTGACGAAGAAAACAAGAACCACATTCATAGTAAACTTTCATTTTAATCAGTTAAATGTCCAATTGTATTTTATGCCTCTAGGTTTACTTCTTTACGAGATTATTGAGGTATTAATTATTAGATCTTAATAGCTATCCACCATATATAATTCTAATTAACTGAATTTCATCATTATCATTGATTATTTCATCTTCAACAACAATATTTCCATTTTTTTTAGTAACAACAGACTCTGAGGAGATATTTAATTTATCCAATAAATCTTTTATTGTTGTATTTGAGTTAATTAGTTCTTCATCTGTTACTTTAGTTCCGATTTTAAGTTTAAAAGTCATTTTAACTCCCTTTATCAGATTAAATATTATTTTAAATTAAATATGAGAATTTTAATTTATTAATAAATAATTAGAATATTTTTATTCATATAATTAAAGAAAAAAAACTAAGCAGATAAGAAAGGTTTTCCTATGGTAAATAAAATAGCTAATGAAACCACTATTCCTAAAATAATAATCGGTAGTCCTGCTTTAAAGATTTCTTTAATTTTAACATAACCTGTTCCATAAGCCATTGCAACTGTTGGATCGGCCATTGGTAACATGAATGATAATGAACAAGCTATTGCTATTGGAACTGCATAAATTCCAGTAGCTAAATCCTGTTGTTGTGACATTATAACTGCCAATGGAACCAAAATAGCTGCAAGAGCAATATTAGACATTACCTGTGTTATTAAAACTGCTACAACCATCAAAATGAGAACTATAATCATAGTATCTGGATTAGGACCTAATGCATTCATAACATCGTTTATTAACCAGTTTGCTGCACCAGTATTTAGTAATGCTGACCCAAGAGATAAAGCACCACCAAAGAATAAAACAAGACCCCAATCAATATTCTTCTGAGCATCTTTCCAATCTAAGATTTTAAATATTAAAAATAAAACCGCTCCAATTAAAGCTATTGAATAGCTATTTAATCCAGTGAAGCTCGTTGTGACCCATAAGAATATTGTAAAAAGAAGTATTACAACAGCTAACTTTTCATTTCGTGTTATTTTACCTAAACTTTCAACTTTAGCTTTAATTGTTTCTGATCCACCTTTAATTCCTTTAACTTCTGAAGGAAAAACTATGCCTAAAAATTGCCATATTGCAAATAATAAAATTAAAGATATTGGAATTCCAAAAACCATCCAGTTTGCAAATGATATATGTGTATAAGCTGCTGCCATTAAGTTTGGAGCAGTTCCTATTTCAGTAGCTAAACCACCAGCAAGTGATGCAAAACACGCCCCTAAGATTAAAGATTTTGCATAGTTACTATTTCCTTCACAAGCCCCTTTACAACCCATCAAATCAATGATTTCAGCAATGATTGGT
Organism: Candidatus Methanovirga procula; assembly: GCA_031280375.1. Taxonomy (GTDB): domain Archaea; phylum Methanobacteriota; class Methanobacteria; order Methanobacteriales; family Methanobacteriaceae; genus Methanovirga; species Methanovirga procula. The sequence goes on from JAITGU010000149.1 coordinate 6,453, forward strand.
ATGATTAATGCAAATGCAACAACATTCTCAATCCATGCCGATAGAATTCCAGTTGCGAAAACAGCTACAAAAAGACCTCTTTTAGCTGTTGTTCCAATTTTATCTAATAAAAAGTAAGTCAAACGCTGAACTAAACCACTTTGACTAATTCCTTCAGCAATAATGAATCCACCAATCATTAAAAATAGAATTGGACTTGCAAATCCTATGACCGCATTATCAAAACTTGTAATCCCCAATATTGGTTGAATAAAAAGAATTATTAGCGATGTAGTAGCTAAATTAAGAGATTCAGAAACCCAGACAATTATTGAAAACACAAGCAGTGCAAGTGCCATTTGTCCAGCATAAGAAAGATTCGAATGGCTTGGAGGGGTTATATCATTCAACGGCAGTAAACTTATTATTATTGCGAAAACAATTGCTAATGGCAATCCTATTTTTTTAAATTCCATATTTATCATCATATTTAAATTTTAATAGATTAAATCAAACTTTAATAGATTAAATTGAATTCCTTAATGAATTAAATATTTAATAAAATAAATACCTAATAAATTAAAACCATAATTAATAATATATCATTGATAAACTAATTTATATTCAATAAAAATAACTTATGTTTGATAAATAATTTAATTTTAACTAAATACTTTTTTAGCTATCAGTTAACATTTATTAATTTAATAATATATAACTTTATATTTATTTTTTATTATAAATTAATTAAAAATGTGTTTTTTATAATAGTAAGATATATATAATAAATATTTAATAAATATGATTATATTATTCATTAAATTTTATGTAACTTTATCTTAATTTAATTATTTAACTTAATAAGATTAATATAACCAATATTTTTAAAAAATAAGTATTATTTTAAAATATTGAATTATTCTAAATTATAAACATTAAAATAAAAAAAATGATACTTAATAAACTATTAAAAGATAATAAACTGAGTTATGTAAAATATAAAGTATGAAAAATGTGAATTATTTAAGTGATATAAATGGGATTGTTCGATTTTATAAAAAAACTATTTGGAAAAAAAAATAAAATAAGTATTGGTCTTTATGGTAATCCTAACTCAGGAAAAACCACTTTAGCAAACAAAATAGCTAAAGATTGGATGGGAAAAGAACTTGGTTCATCATCTAATGTTCCCCACGAGACAAGAACTGTTTTAAAAGAAGAAAAAGTCACGATTAAAGATGGAGATAAAGAACTTGGTTTTGATATAATAGATACTCCAGGAATAGCCACAAAAGTTGATTACCAAAATTTCTTAGAATATGGTTTAGAGGAAAATGAAGCTAAAAGTAGAGCTAAAGAAGCTACAAAAGGAATTATAGAAGCTATTAAATGGTTAGATGATGTAACAGGCATTTTATTAGTTATTGACTCCACAACAGACCCTTTAATGGATACCAACATAACGATAATTGGAAATCTTGAAGCAAGAAAAATCCCATTTATCATCGCAGCAAATAAAATTGATGATGAAAAATCAAATCCAGATAGAATTGTATCAGTTTTTCCACAACATACAGTAATTCCTATTTCTGCTTTAAAAGGGAAGAATATAGAAAAGCTATATAAAGAAATGATTAAAAAATTTAAATAAAGGTGTTTATTATGGAAGAATTAAAAATGGATTTTATATCTTCAGATGCTCTTGAAAATGCAACAAGTATGGAAAAAATCTATATGATTATTGAAAGAGTGAAAAAAGGGAATGTTGTTGTAATGGACGGAGGTCTAACACCTGCTGAAAGAGCAGAACTTATAGAAACTACAATGAGAGAAATAGATATTGACAATTTTGTTGGTGTAGATGTTCACACATTGGAAAAGGATTCAAGTTCATTTTTTGGACTTTCAAAGAAAAAGACCATTGTTTTAACTATTGTAGGGCCTGCCAATGTAATGAAAACAGTTAAAAAACAATCTAATTTCTTATCTATGGTTGCAAGTCTTGAAAAATCATCTAATGTTTAAATTTAAGATTAACTACTTTGAAATCGTTTATTCTAAACTTATTTACTTTCATAATACTTAAAAATTAAAACACGAACATTATATATTAATATATATCAACTATTAATTCAATTGTCTAAGGATGAATTACTTTGAATGTATGTGCTAAATGTGGATTTGAATTAAAAGAAGAAGATATTCTAAATGGCTGCCCTAACTGTGGTGGTAAGAAATTCAAATTTGTAAATAAAAATCCTAAAAAAAAGAATGGAAAAAAAGAAGATAAATCAATAACCCCTAAAACAAGTATAACTAAAAATTCCATAGAACAAGTTAAAGTTGAGGATAGAGGAGTATATGAAGTTAATGTTTCTAAACTTTTAGATGGTGGATCTGATGTTTATTCAGATAAAGAAGGCAACTATGCAATAGATATTAACTCTCTCCTTAAAAAAGGGCGTGAAAAGAAAGAAAATTAGCTTAATTCTTAAGATCACCCTAAATTTATTGTTTTTTCTTTTTAAACATCTTTTATTTGGCATTTAAGGAAACTGATGTATTTTGTGATTATAGAAATGAAAATAATTGTAAAATAAGTTGGAGTTTTACAAAAGGAGATGCTGACGAGAAATTATCAAAACATTATACATGAAGAATTTATGCAGAAAAATATTTATATCATGACACTAGTAGTTCCATTTTTTTATTTTGCATTTTACATCGGTTATGGTTCCATTTTTAATTGGTCTGTCTTTGAGTGCTAATGCAATTAAAGAAACATTGCTGTCTTCATAAGGTATGTAGTATTCTTTGTCGTTGATTTGTTTAAAAGATTTTTTGATTAGTGAATCTAATGATGCTTTTGGGTCTTCACTGTATTTAATTTCAACGATTGCAACATGATCGTCGTCCTCTTCAATTACTGTGTCTATGATTCCATGTCCTATAACTTTTTCACCGTCTATTCTCATGCCCATTTCATCCAACCAAGTTAGTAAGATTGTTGAATATAGTTTCCATTTTTCAGTGCTTTTTTTACTTAATCTAAGAGAGAAAGGTATTCTTGAAAGTTTTATTTTCAATTTTTTAGCTAACTTATCACAATCACCATCTCTAATCCAAGTCCACATATCATCTTTAATAATATTGAAATCATCAGCCACTTTCCCTAAATAAATATTAGTTAAATTATCCTTATAAGCCTGTTCCACCTCAAAGTTAGGAATCCTAAGAGAATAATAAATCTCATCATCTTCAATGAACTCTTCATCAACGGTCAAGTAACCAGCCTGAAAAAGCAAAGTTGTCTCGTTGATGTTATAAGGATCAATGGCATCCAAATCAGTTTCTTTTAATACCGTTGGCTTAAAATAATCCTCAGTTATCTTCCTTTTTTTGAATATTTCAGCAATAAAACTTGGTGTTCCTGTTGAAAACCAAAAACTTGAAAACCTCTTTTGTGATAAAGCTCTTAAAGTAGAGTTTGGATTGAAAACATTACTTATCCCATCCCAACTGTAACCGTCGTAGAAGTAGTCAATTCTTTCTAATGTTTCATCAAAACTGTAATTGTTTTCATCTGCTAATACTTGTATGTGATTACTGTAGTGTTTTTTCAGTTCCTCGTGTGTTATTCCGCAGATTGTGGAGTAGTCCTTATCTAAGGTGATTTCTGTTAGGTTGTTGAATGTTGAGAAAATAGAGACTTTTGTGAACTTACTAAGTCCTGTTATGAAAACAAATTTAATATACTTTTCACTTTCTTTTAAAACATTGTAGAACTCTTGCAGTACTTTACGGTTTTCATTAGCTAAAGTTATATCATTTAAATTGCTGAGAATGGGAGCATCGTATTCATCAATTAAAACAACGACCTTATTTTCTTTCTCTGATAATTTTTCAATTAATTCTCCAAATTTAAATGTATAAGATCCTTTTTCACTTATTTTAATTTTATTTTTATTAGCAATATTTTCAATTAGTATTGAAAGGTCTTCTTTCAGCACCTTAGAATTTTCATTAGAAACTTGTTTCATAGATATCCGTATTACTGGATATTCAGTCCAATCTTTCCAATTATTATGGATGTAGGTATCTTTAAATAACTCTTTTTTTCCATTGAAGAAATTTTCTAAACTTGATAAAAACAGTGTTTTCCCGAATCTTCTTGGACGAGAAAGAAAATAATATTTCTCACCATGATCCATCATCTTCTTTATGAATTTTGTCTTATCAACATAGATTTTACCTTGTTCAATTAAACTACTAAAACTAGCAATTCTTAAAGACAATTTACCCCTAATATCTTCTTTTATCATAATATTAATCCCCAAACAGTTAATGTTTTCATTTCTCTTATTTTAATTAATAATCAGTAGTTCGTAAAGTGAAAGTTATATATGTGCGGGTTTGTTATTAATATGTATGACAAAAAAAACAACCCAGCATAGATTTTTATGTAATGATGATGTATTAAATGTTTCGGCTGTTTTGGTTGAAGATGTTTTAAAGTTGGTTTCGGCTTCTAATGTGGTGTATACTGATAAAGAAATTGTTTATCACCTTCTTAATGCTTCTTTCCAAGACGAGTGTTAATCATGTTAGTGAGTTTTGCCATGATGCTCCTTGCGAAGGAACTGTTAGATATAGGCTTCGTAAACCTTGAGTTAGATACTCTATCAGCAAAATTTAAAACGATAACTTGAAAATTCATGCTGTTAAAACTGTGTCTAGGAAATTTAACGAGTTCGCTATTGACTTTGTAAAACATTCCATTTTATGGTGAGGAAAAAAACCCTGGTGGACACCATTTAGATACTAAACCTAAAAAATGGAACAAGCCATCTTCTCTGCTTTATGCCCTCCATATACATGATACTGAGAAAAATAAACGATTACACAATTAGCAGTGAAATACATAAAAAAAAAGTGGATACTCTAAAAAGAAACAGTGAACTTTTTAATAAATGAAATCCAAAAAGTAAGGGTTTAAAATTAAATGTACTTTTACTTAGATAAAGAGTTTTTTTACTGCAGGAGTGATAAACCATCTTAAAATATAGAAAAATACCTTTTATTATATCCTGTGTAAAGAAAGGCAAAAGTGGAGGATATAAGAAACCTCTACATAGGTAGAAAAAGCTTACTCTACACAATACACAATGAAATCAAAAAAAGTGATGAGCCACTTATCCAAGTTAATGTTGTAGTAAAAATACTCTAAAAGACAATATACAAAGAAAAAGGAATAAAATACTTTGGGTATGCAGTTATACAATGTAGAGGTACCTATTAAAAATACATTTAAAGAATACAGAAAACATTTTTGGATATAGAATACCAGTCACCGATTAATGAATCAAGCAAGAATACACACCAGCACAAAAAATCCAGTGCTTAAATTGTTATAATCTTGGTTTAGGTCTTCTTTTAGTTAATACTTGGATCTACATACAATGGTTCTACCTCAGCATACCACGACAAGGTGGCAGACAAAAAGTAACATGAATATCAGTATATGTTTAAATTAATTTTATAGAAACACTCCATGAAAAAAATTATTTTCAATTAAAAAAAACTCTCTTAAATTTAAAACAAAGCATTATATTGACTTCATAAACCTATTCTTTATTATTTTTGGACTTAAATCAATGATTCCAACATCTACATTTCCAGGAGATACTCTATAATGAATAAATACACTATTTTCCTGATTTTTAGTTAAACTATCATTAAAATCAATCTCATTAAAATCATAGCTATTTTTAAAACCCATACTTTTAGCTATTTTTAATAAATCTGTGTTTCTACAATAAGTTGGTTGATTTCCTGTAGAACCATAAACACAATTATCAATAACAATTAAAATAAGATTATCAGGATTTTGATTTGCTATTGTAACCAAAGAACCTAAATTCATGAGAATGGATCCATCACCATCTAAAATTATAACCTTTTCTTTTTGAGATAATGCTAAACCTAAGCCAATAGAAGAGGCAAGTCCCATTGAACCCAACATATAAAAATTTCGATTCCTATCATTAATATCATAGAGTTCTCTTGAAGGAAAACCTATATTTGCAACTACTATCTCAGCAGTAATGTATTTCATAATATTTTTTATTCCATCATATCTTTTCATAAGTTACCACATACTTAGTTTAACAGGCCATACAGTTTATCAATTTAGATCAATATAGTCATTTGGAAAATTTTATAAAATTACTGAAAATCCTTTAGATTACTGAAAATCCTTTGGATTTTCATAATTACAAAAATTAAAAATTTTTGGTAATTTTCATATTTATAAAATTTTTTATTTTATAAGTCTAGAAATCTCTGATTTTTAATAATTACAAAAATCTTTGATTTTTGGTAATTTTAATGATTGATATACATTATTTAAATTTAATTTAAAGATATTTTATAAGATAATTATCACTAAATTAAACATAGATAACATTCTCTAAAATAACTTCAAAAAATAAATCTTCAAACTTTACACATGAACTTATACAACCCATTAGTTAATTATCGGACAATTTCTACAATCAAATCCAAATCATCTAAATTTAATAGATCAACCTTCTTACCACTTTCTCCTTGTAATTCTTTCTCTATATTAAGATGTTCATAAGTTATCACACTTCCTTCAATATCTATCTTCCCATAATCCTCAAGGGTTTTAGCTATTTCATCTGTAGTTACTGAACTTAGATATTGAATTATTTTTTTTGCATCACCTTTAAATTCTGGTCCTATTTTATCCATTCTTGGTGTAACTTCAACAACTTTCTCTTTAATATCAGGTTTATCATTTTTAATATCTAAATTCACTATTTTTAGAGTTCCTTTAATATCTTCCTTAAACTGATTTAAAATATCTAAGAACCCATCCGTTCTTGTGTAGATATTAACTGTGTTTAATGAATGATTTAAAGGTATTTTAGAAGAAGACTTAAATCGTCTTATGTTGTCAATCAATTCAATAGCTTTATCTCCTTCATTTTCACATTTCAAATCAATGCGATTATTATCTACATTAGGCCAAGACCCATCTTGAACAATATCTTTATCATCGAGTAAATAGCTATACACATCATGAGTAAAATGTGGAGTGATTGGAGTAAGTAGTCTCAAACTTGTATCCACAACTGTTTTTAATGTGTATCTAGCTGATAATTTAGATTGAATGCTTTTTTCATCCTGACTTTCATTATAAAGCCTATATTTAACAGATTCAATGTACTCATCACAAAAATCATGCCAAATAAATCTTTGAGTTGAGCTTATTGCACTTGAAAAGCTATATTCCTCAAATCCATTTGTAACTTCTAAAACAAGTTTATTTAATTTAGATAAAATCCATTTATCTAATGGTTCTAATATTGGTTTATCTTCAATAGTTCCATCAATATGAAGACTAATGAATCTGAAAGCATTCCAAAATTTCCTTAAGAATTTGTAAGCATATTTAATATCTTTCCAGTCAAATGGTAAGTCTGAGCCAGGTGAACTATTTGCAGCCCAAATTCTAAGTGAGTCTGCTCCATATTGGTTTATAACTTCATCAGGAGCTATTACATTTCCACGAGATTTACTCATTTTATATCCATCTTCACCAAAAACCATTCCATTAATTTCAATATCTTTAAATGGTTTAAGACCTGTTAAAGCCTTAGTTCTAAGGATTGTGTAAAATGTCCAGGTCCTAATTATATCATGACCCTGCGGGCGTAAATCAGCTGGAAAATAATCCTTATATGTTGGATCTGGCCAATTAGCATTCCAAAGTGGAGATATTGAACTATCCATCCAAGTATCTAAAACATCCTCTTCTCCTATAAAATTAGTGGAGCCACAATCACAAATATAATCTATCTTATTTCCATTTTCATCAATAGTTATTGGATTTATTTGTGTTGGATCAACAGGCAACTCTTCCTCTACAGCAATATGAACTTTTCCACAATCCTCACAAAACCAAACTGGAATTGGTGTTGCAAATATTCTTTGTCGTGAAATACACCAATCCCATTGCATAGAATCAGCCCAATTTATCAATCGACTTTTCATATGTTCTGGAACCCAATTAATTTCATCTGCTGTTTGTTTAATATCATTGTTAAGTTTATTAACATTGATAAACCATTGTTTTTTAACCAATATCTCAATTGGAGTTTTGCATCGCCAACACTTGCCAACATTCTGACTAACTCTTTCCTGCTTTTCAATAGAACTATTTTCTTTTAAATCATTGATGACGGCCAATTTAGATTCATTTAAACTCATACCTTCATATTTGCCAGCAGTTTCAGTCATTCGTCCCTTTTCATCAATTATTTCAATTGTATCTAAGTTATGTTTGTTAACCCATGAAACATCAGTTTTATCACCAAAAGTACATACCATAACGGCTCCAGTACCAAAATTAGGATCAACCTCATCATCAGCTATAACCCCAACTTTTTGACCAGATAATGGAACTTCAACCTTTTCACCAATTAAATTAGAATATCTTTCATCTTCTGGATTTACAACAACACCAACACACGCAGACATTAATTCTGGACGGGTGGTAGCTATTAAAACACCGTCTTCTGAATCTCCCTCTTTAACCAAACCTTTAAATCTAACATAATTTAAATTAGTTTCATTACTTTCATATTCAACCTCTGCAAATGCAATAGCTGTTTCACATCTTGGACACCAGTTAACAGGATGAACTCCTTGATAAATCAAATCTTCATCATACATCTTTAAAAAAGAATACTGTGTTTTTTTCATGTATTCAGGAGTCATAGTTATAAATTCTCTACTCCAATCTTGAGAAAAACCAATTGATTTCATCTGAGTTCTCATTAAACCAATGTTTTCCTTTGTTAAATCAACACACATTTTTCTAAACTGTGATCTTGATACATTATTTTTTTTAATATTATGTGTTTCTTCGACCTTAACTTCAGTTGGTAGACCATGACAATCCCATCCTTGAGGAAATAAAACATCATAATCTTTTAATCGTTTATATCTTGCAATCATATCTATATAAACCCAATTTAAAACATGACCCATATGTATAGATCCTGTTGGATAAGGTGGAGGAGTGTCAATTATATAGCTTGGTCTTGTTCCATCACCAACGAATTTATGGACTTTAGTATCTTCCCATCTGTTTTGCCAATATTTTTCTTTTTTATAATCATATTCTTTTGGAACAGTCTTTTTAGTCATTCAATTTCTCCAAATAATGAAATAACAATTAATTAATAAATAATTATATGAATAGCAAATATAAACAATAATATACAATAAAATAATAATATATAACATAAAATAATTAAAACAATAATTTCAATATAAATAACAATTTCTAAATAATGATTCAGTAAAAATAGTTTAAAATAAAATTAAGTTATTTAATAAGATTAATAAATTTAAATATCAAACACCCGATTGATCCTATTCTTTAAAAAAATCATATTCTTTAAAATTTATTAAATAATTAAGTTTAAAAATCAATGCTGTTAAGTTAATAAACTTTATTAAAAATTTGTTTGTTATTAATTCTTTAAATCTTTTAAATTATAAAAATATTCACTTAAATTTTTAAAATTTAAATCTTAAATTCACAGCATTGGTTTAAAAATATAGCTAATCAATGTTTTTTCAATTTAATCGAATTATCATATTTTATATTATATAAATTCCATCACTTTAATAAAATAAAATGATATATACAATAAGATATAAGAAGTTTTGATATATATAATTTATTACAAAATCTTATTTTATTTATTAAATTAAAGAACAATGAAACTGAACTATTTATTAGATCATATAAATTAAACTGTACAAAAGAAATAATAATTATAATAATCAGTAGTTCGTAAAGTGTTTTTCTATTTTTGTGTGTTTTGTATGTTTAAAACCTTGTGAAATGCCGTATTTTATGGTTGAGTAATGCTATTCTCCATAAAATCATGTTTTTTTTATTATTGGGAGTGGGTACATATTAAATAAAAAAAAGAATAAAAAAAAAAAGAATATTAGACTGATCTAATATCATATTCTGGTGGTTCATAAAAACATATTTCTGGTATTACTTTTACTTTAAGAATATAAAAATGCCAGTCAGGACGACAGATCATGAAATCAGCAGTAGTACCTACACAAGTCGATCCGATACCAGTGAGTACACAACAATTACCGTATGAACAATTAGAAATACTAACATGTTTTAGTGCATTACCAATAGGAATCAAGCCATTACATATTTTGCAGGTTTCACCTACTCCGAGGGTTATGACACAACCATCATGTGGTTGGTATGAACCTCGGTCTGCTGCACTGATGTTGTTTAATCCAACGGCTGAACAACCAATAGCTAAAATAGCTAATATCATTAAACTCTTCAAATTCAACATTAACAATTCACCTCCATATAATATTATATTATTTAATTTATATTATGTGTAACTAAAAAAAATATTAGTTACAATTATAACCTTATTCATTATCACTATATAAACATTACTATTTTAGATGATGTTTCACCCACCACCGAAGACTTTTATATAAATTACATTAATTAGTAGTTCGCAAAAAGTAAAAAATTATATGTTATAGTTGTATTATATTAGTTTATGCCAAAAAAAGCATCCACATAAAGTATTATTGAATGATGTATTAAACTTTTCGGTGCATCAGATTAAGAATTTGTTAAATTTGAATTCAGTTCCTAATTCAATGTATGGGGATAAAACTATTATTTACATATCTTTTTAATGCTGCTGCTTCTCAAAATAGTATTAATCAGGTGAGTGACCTTTTGTTAATGCTCTTAGTGAAGGAACTGTTAGATATAAGCTTTGTAAACTAATTTAAATCAACTTCAACAGCGTTTTAAATGATCAATCGAAAATTCATGCGAATAAAACCATACAGAGGAAAACTAATACTTTTGCTATTGATTTTGTCAACACCCCATTATTATGGTGAGGAAAAAAAATGATGGTGACACTATAAAAACTAAACCTAAGCAATGAACTAGTCGATTTTTTGCTTTATGCTTCCATATATATGATATTAAGGAATAAATGTTATACTTTAGCTGTGAAATATATTGGAAAAAGAGATAGTTTAAGAGAGACACTGTAGACTTCTTAATAAATGAAATTCAGAAATAATGGATTTAAAGTTAAGGGACTTTTACCTTGATAGGGAGTTTTACAGAGTAAAAGTTTATAGATTATCTTCAAAATAGAGAATATACCTTCATATTATGCCTTGTGTGAAAAAAGGATCATACTGGAGGATATACAAAAACTTTTCAAAGGTAGGAGAAGCTACACCTACCAACTACACTATGTGTTCAAAAAAAAGAAGTTTACTTTTCAAGTTATATGATATTGGTTAAATATTCTAAGGGTAAATATGGTCGAAATGGAATAGAGTATTTTGCATATGCAGTTTATATATATGGATTATTCCAGTGAAAAATACATTTAAAGAATATAGAAAATGTTTTGGAATAGAATCCAGCTATCGATTAATGAACCAAGCACGAATACACACAAACAAAAAATCCAGTGTTGAGATTATTATATATGGGATTAAGTCTTCTGTTAGTTAATATTTGGATTTATATCAAAATGGACCAATGTCTCAGCATACCACGACAAGGCGTCGCCAACCAGTAACATGGACATTCAAAACAATGTTAAAACAGATCAACCGAATAACAGAAGAAAAATTAGGATTTAGTAGCCATATAACAATTTTATAAAAGCAACAGCTCCATGAAAAATTTCGTAAAAAAATGCCTGTAAAATTATGGAAATTTCAAACTAACAAACTTAAAATACACAACAATCTAAAACAATTACAAGCACAGAATAAAAATATTGATAAAAAAAGAATAAAACACAAAAAATATAAAAACACAAAAACACAAAAACACTTTACGAACTACTGATAATAATTACTAAAATAATAATAGAAATAATTAAAATATAAATAAGAAATATTTAATAAGGTGAAAAAATGGAATTGCTCTGGTTCTATATAGCTATTGTATTAGCACTAAGCGATATACTTCATGGAAAATTAATGTGGAATGTATTCAGCGACTTCTATGTACTTTTCGCTGGATTTTTAAATGAAATATTTCCTTCAACTCTTCATGTGTGGGTTATACATGAAATACTTGAATCTATTTTCAACTTTGTTGTATTATCCATACTGTTTTTATCTTTAGAAATAGGAATATTAGGAGGATTAATACATTTAATTATTGATATAAGTCATGCATTATTTATGAAAAATAAAAATCCTATCGTACACAGAGCATTACATTTTGTTATAGAGTCTTTATTCTTTATTATGATTTACGGTTATGGTTGATATCATGTTTTTAGACTAAATTTTCAGATATTTATAGTTTTTAGGAATATATGGCTTTATATTATGTTTTCAGATTTTTACGATTTTTAGGTATTGGGTAAAATGAATGTAGTAATTATTATTCCTGTATTTAACGAAGAGAAGTATATTAAAGATGTTGCAAAAAAATCATTGAAATATGGGGATGTTATTGTTGTTGATGATGGATCTTCAGATAAGACAAGTGAAAATGCAAGATTTTCTGGAGCAACAGTTATAGTTCATCAAAATAATAAAGGTAAAGGAGCAGCGATAAAAACTGGTATTAAACAAGCCTTAAACAATTCCTATGATACATTTATCTTCCTTGATGGTGATGGTCAGCACGACCCAAACCTAATCCCAATTTTTCTTGAAAAATTGGATAATGCAGATATTGTAATTGGTTCAAGATTTTTAAAAGGAGAATTAAAGAATATGCCTCCTCAAAGACGACTTTCTAATCAAATAACAACAAAATTAATATCTTTTATTTCCAAATATCCTTTAACAGATAGTCAATCTGGTTTTAGAGGAGTATCTAAAAAAATAGCTGAAAATTTCTTAAGCAGTCCCTATGATGATTATAGATTTGAATCAGATGTTTTAATCAACTCTTCAAACAAAGTAAACTTTGACGAAGTATCAATCCCAACAAGATACAGTGATGAAGTAAGTCATATAACAAAAACACATACAATAAAATATATCATCCTTTTTATTTCAAAAAGAACACTGAAACATATTATTAATATAATTATTAAATTATAAGTTAAATGATAGTGTCATGACAACTTGATTCTTTCTATTTAAATATTGACAATTTTCATTAGCATCTATTAATGAAGTTCTATATGGACAAATATCTACTAAATAATTATCTATACAATAGTATTATTAATATTAAATATAATATTAAAAGTTATTAATAAAGCTATTTAAAACTTATTAATAAAAGACATTATAGAGTTTATTTAATAAATATAACTTAATAAATTAATAATAATATTTAACATAATATATTAATGAATTAACAAAACTTAATAAACTAATAACCATTAATCAACAAATTATTAGATTAAAGGGATGCAGAGTACTTATTTCTACACAAATATTAATAAAAATATCTTATTAATTTTTAGAGGATTAAAATGAAAATAAACAAATATCTATTATTGTTAGGATTAATATCCATTACCATTGCAGTTTGTTTGTTTTTCAGTGACACATTAGACCAATATCTTCGATCTTACATGTGTCAGATACTAATGGGTTCTTCAAAAGGCAAAGACATTATATTTTTTGGGATAATTGCCTTATTCCTTATCTTACAAAGTCTTTTCTCAGATAAAATAGATAATTTTTCTAAGTCTGGAAATTACTATCTTAAAATAGCTATTTTTATAACGATAATAGCTATAATCATACCATTATCACTTGAAGTAATTATGAGATTAAACTTAGGATTAAACATCTTTACAACATTTATCATACCTGATCCAAATTTTACATCAACAAGCTTACTACATAGCCATATTTTTAAATCTGTCATTGGAAACATTATAACATCAGTAATAACAAATATTCCTTCTGGAATCCATACTGCAAGTTCACTTACACATTTTGTTCCTTGGATAGCTAATGTGATTGTAATTATTTTACCAGTTTTATTTTTAACATCCTTTTTATCTTTAAAAGATAGATTAACTCCATCAAAAATTTTGTTAGTATTTTCATTAACCTGTCTTTTAATTGGAATTGTAGATGGGAACTTATTTGCAAGCCCAACAATTATTGGAATTTACTTTGCTTTGTTGGTTTTCTTTGATGAAATGTATTTTGATTATATTTTCTCAGCATTGTTTAAAAACAAGAAAATGTTGAATTGTTTTATTGAACGAAGGGAGAAGTATAGATTAAAGAAAAAAAAGTCTAAATTTAAAGCTATTTTTAAGAGAACTATTCCCCACATAGTTTTAATTTTAATAGTAATATCTGAAGTGGGCTTAGCTTTTGTAGGTTCAAATCAAAACTATGGGGCTGATTATGAAGTTGATTTAATAGAACCTAATATTAACTCCTTGAATTTAAGTAATTTAAGCTTTAATTTAGATGATTTTGAAGTTAAATCATTTATTTATGAAGATAACAAACTAAAAATTAAATTAAATTCAAAATATCCTGACAAAATTTTAATTAGTGAGTTAGCCAAAGTTTTATCTAATAAAACCAAAGGATTCTCCTTATCTTGGAACATTTACTTATGGTTACATTAATTAATCATTATCCATTATTAATTATCATTTACCACAAACATTAGGATTAATCCCAAAACCAGCATAATTAATCATCATCATTATTAATCATCATTTAACCAATCGATAACTGTTCTAATCATTGTTCCAAAATCAGAGTCAACTATTTCATCAACTCCTAAGGTTTTAGAATGAGCATCCAACTCAGCAACAACATGATTATAGCCTAAATTTCTAAGTGGTTCTACAAGTCTTGGTCCATCAGTAACAGCTATTGACTCTAAATCTAAATTTTCAATTTTAAGAGCATGAGGAACACCAGCAACCACAATTAAATCAAAATTTTTATTTTTCAAATATTCCTCTGCAATATCTGCTGTTACAGGATATTCATCCAAGCCACCAGTAATATAATCTATTTCTATTCCATTACTTTTTAATTGATTAACAATGTTTTTGGCATGATTTCTTATTCTTGGAAGACCAATATTCTCATCTAAGTTAGCAACAATCAAAGGTTTATTGTTAGGATTTATCATTTTATAATCAAAATTTAATATATCTGAAAATAGATATGATGTTTCTTTTTTAGAGTTTAAGAGGAAACCAACATTTTTATTATTTTTAATAGCCTCAACAATTATTTTAGCTATTTTTTCTTTATTATCTCCATAAGATGGTTTAATATATTCTCCTTGAGCCATGCCTCGAGTTTTTTCAATTTGTGTAGCTAACTTTAGCATTTTAATTTGGCGGCTGGATTCTTCCTCGTCAATAATACAATATTTAGTCGCTGATTCTAAAACAGCTATTGCTCCTTCAGTATTATCTCCTTCTCCAAAACCACCGTGAGATTCAACAGGCAAAACAGTAGCATTAATATCAACTTCTTCTATAACATCTTTTAAGTTTTCTCCTATGATCATACTGGCACAGGTTCCAACAACTCCAACTAATTCTGGATTAAACATCTCCTCTGCTTTTTTAAGAACCTTTTTAAGTTTTTCACTGGCTCCGAAAACAAAATCATTTTCAGCCATAGAGCTTGTTAAAACCCTAACACCATCTTCTTCCAATAGACGTCCTGTACGAAAACAGCAACCATGGGGACCGTGAAGAATTATAACATCGGCATTAAGGTCTCTTAAAGTGTAAAGTGAAGCAGCAATAGGACTTGGTCTTGGGTGCATATTTCATCTCTTTATAATCCATATTAATAATTATTAAAACATTGATGATTATTAAATGTTAATATATTAAATATTATAAATTTAATATCATTTTATTATATTTTATTCATTCTAATATTATTTTTTTAATATTATATAACTACGCTTATTAAAATAAAAAATAATGAAATTAGAGATATAAAACTAAATTAAAATAAATTATTATGTTGAAAGATGTTTTTTAAGAATAAATAGAAATAACAATTGGATAATAAAAAAAAGGATTATATTTTTATTCTTAATTTGATCAATTCTTCTTATTAAATCTATTATTTCTTAATTTCTTATTTTAATTTCTTATTATCAAAAATTTCTTCAAATTCTTCTTGTTTGTTAGCAAATTCTCCAATTATTTTAGAATCAGCTCCTTCAATCTTATCTGATGAATATCCATAGTAAGGTAAGATAAGAAGACCTATGAATATTGGTAACCAAAAGGAAATACCTCTCTCGATTATAGTAACAGCTGCACTAACTTCGTTAGGTACTCCTACAGAAGCAAATAATCCCATCATCATAAGTTCAGTTGCACCTAAACCCCCAGGAAGTAAAGGCACCATACTAACTAATGTAGAAATAATGAATATTTCTGCAATTACAAAGATATCAACACTATTCCCAAATGCAAGGAAAACAAGATACATTCTAAATATCTCAAAAAACCAAATAAAAAAAGATAAGGGTAAAGCTTTGTAAAGAATATCTTTATCTTTAAGCATTAATTTCATAGTGTCTTGAAAGCCAGTGATTGCTTCAATAACCTTTTTCTCTAATGATCCATTATCTCTTTTAAACTTCCTAATTACTTTTAAAACAAAGGATATTATTCTTTCTGCAAACTTTTTATTCACTGACATATACATTATCATGCTAAATAAGACAGTTATTAATATTACAGCTAAAACCATAATTGCAGTATATTCCTCGTTTAAAGGAAAAAATAGAATTGATATAGTAATGGTTAGAATAGCTAAAACTAAAAAAGGAATAGTATCTAACGCTCTATCAGCTATTGTAGTTGCAAAAGTAGACTCAAACGGCACATTCGTTTTCGAAGATAGAATATAAGCTTTAACTGGTTCTCCACCACCACTACTACTTGGAGTAAGGTTATTTATTGCTATTCCAATAATAGTCATAGGAACGAGCTTAATAGATTTAATATTTATCTTAGCTATTTTATTAATTACATGCCATCTAATGGCAAAAAGGAAAAATGATATTATTTGAACTACAAGTGCGGCTAAAATGTATTTAAAATCTGCCATCTCTAATTTTTCTATCAATTCATTAAATCCTGCAAAATAAACCATTATTCCTATTACTACTACTCCAAATAAGAAAAATAGTGGTGTTTTATATTTCATAATCATCGAACACATTTTGTTAAAATTAAGCTAAACACTAAAACAAGAATACTAAAAACCAAAATAATATTAAAAAATACACTAACAATTATGTTTAATATTATAGATATAAAATTTATTTTATATAAACATTAACAATATTAAAAAAAAAATATGAATAATAAAATCATTAAATTGAACTACAATCAACTAATATAATTTATATATATTTAATTATACTTATTATTTAATTAACTAACTTATTAAATAAAATTTATCATTAATATGAAATTTATAAAAAATTAACTCAACATTAAAAACCATGAATAAATATTAGAATGTAATATAATAAATATCTTAACAATAAAAACTAAATAACTGTGATTTAATGGAAATAACATTTTTAGGAACTTCATCTGCAGTACCTTCAAAACATCGAAATCACCCTTCAATAGGATTAAAAGCCTTTGGAGAGACAATATTATTCGATTGTGGGGAAGGAACACAAAGACAATTAATCTTTGCTAAAATTAGTCCAATGAAAATTACAAAGATTTTCATAAGCCATCTACATGGAGACCATATATTAGGTTTGCCAGGTTTAATTGAATCAATGGGATTTAGAGGAAGAACCGAACCATTGAATATCTACGGACCCCCTGGAATATCCAACATTGAAATAGCTATTCGTAGTTTAGGATGTAACAACAAAGCATTTACAACAATACTTCACGAAATAAAAGGAGGGACAATAATAGACAACGACGAATACACGATAAAAGCCATTAAAACCAAACATAACACATATAATTTATCATACTCAATCATTGAAAAGAAAAAACCAAGATTTTTAAGAGAAAAAGCTATTGAACTTGGTGTTAAACCTGGACCTGATTTTGGAAAACTTCATAATGGTGAAACTATAAAAGTAAACAATAAGATTATAAGTCCAGAGCAGGTTTTAGGAGAAGAGCGTGATGGAATTAAAATTATCTATTCTGGAGATACTAAACCATCAGAAGAACTTATAGAATTCGCAAAAAACTCTGATTTACTTATCCATGAGTCCACATACGAACAATCAGATGAAGATAAAGCTAAAGAACATTATCATTCAACAAGTTTACAAGCTGCAGAAATAGCTAAAAAAGCAAAGGTTAACAGATTAGTTCTCACACACATAAGTTCCAGATATAAAAAAGTTGATAAAATCAAGAAAGAAGCATGTGAAATTTTTAAAAACACAGAAATTGCTTATGACTTTTTAAAAATTGAATTATAATAATAAACAAGCTATTTAAGGTGAATAATGTATTCTCATTTTTTAAACATAATCAACGATTTAGAATCATCTAAACTTTACATTTACAGTTTTGTACTAATCATAGTATCCCTTTCACTGATAAAACTAAATTCATTTACAATGAATAAAATTACGAAAAAATTCAATCTTGAACTAACAGTTAACTATTTAATAAGAGACACGATTAAATATCTAATTTATATTATAACCATCACAGTCGAATTAGAAATTTTAGGTGTTGATGTTACAGGAATCGTATGGAGTTTAGGAATTATTGGTATGAGCATAGGTTTTGCTGGAAGAGATATGATTTCAAACTTTATATCTGGAATGTTTATACTATCAGATAAAACAATTAAAGTAGGAGAAGTGGTTGAAGTAGATGATGTTCGTGGAAAGGTTCAAAAAGTCGGGTTTAGAACAACAACATTAGTAACCTCTGATAATTCCATTATCACCATACCTAACTCAGTATTTTCATCAAACCCCTATACAAATTACACCTACCTTAATGAACATAGGATAGATTTAGATATTTTAATTCCATACAAGTACGACCTGATAAAATGGAAAGATGAGCTAAACAGTGAAATTTCAGACATAACCTGGGTTCTCAATGACCCTAAACCAAAAATCTTTGCTAAAGAATTTGGTAAAGAAGGAATAAAAATAAAAGTAAGTGTATGGGCTAAAGATTTCTTTAAAGTAGAAGATTACAGATTAATTCTTGCAAATGAAATAAGAAAATTATTAAAAACCTTAGACAATGATTGATTTAATTCTTATTTTGACAATAGTTCTAATATTTATTTAATATAGTATAACTTATAAAAACAAACATTAATAATGATTTAATAATTTAATCATGCTCATAAAGTTTAATAAAATCAACATTTAATTATAAAGAAAATGTGGAAAATTAAAAAAAGCTCCACAAAATTTTACAATTTTGCTAAAGTAGCAATTATATAAACAATAAACCCTATAAAACCGATTAAAAGTATTCCAGCACCAGTGACTTTTGCAAAATTAATATATTCTTCTTTTCCTGGCTTTCTTGCAACTTTAATAACTCTTTTACATTGTCCTAAAAAATCTTTAAGGTCTTCTTTAACATTCATAAAAATTTCCAACTATAAATAAATAAAAGTAAAATATCAATAATAAGCTATAAACTCAACAACATTATCAACTTATTAGTGTCATAACAAATTGATTCTTTCTATAAGTATTGGTTTCATATATTCTGATAATTTTTCATTAGTATCGTATTTTAGTAAATTCTACACAGATAAATTCTATTTCATGAAAACTTATTTTTAAAATCTTACTAAATTATTTTGTCTTGACAACTATTTTGAAACCATTAATATTATTAATAAATAGTATAATAATTTTTAAAATTAATAGTATATAAATATTGTTAAAATAATCATTAACTTTTAAAAAAAAAAATAGGCTCTTATATTTAATAATACAAAAATAATGTATTTGATTTAATTAGACATAATATATTTTATCTTCTAAATTACAAAATCCATAAAAATATTCATTCACTATTTTTAAATTTAAACAAGTAATGGTCATGCACCATAAATTACACGAACCAAGCCCATCTTAAAAAAAAAGAAAATATTATCTATTTTTAAGAAAACTTTTGACTCGTTCACTTATGTAAAAGTTCATATATGTAAATTTCATTTCCTTTATTAAGTCCCATTAAACCACCATCCTCATTTGACCTATGAACCATTATTAACTTCCTAAAAATAAAATCGCCATTAAACTCATCATCGAATAAAGAACTCAAATAACTTTTTTGCAAAACAGGATAAATGCCTTTAAAAGAGGATACCCTTGATACAAAGTATTCCCTAAAACCAATAGACCCATTATAATCTTTTCTTGAGAAAATATAAATTTTCTTACCTCTTAAAAAAGAATCATTAACAATCCCACTCAATGCTTTCACTGTATCCTCAATATTATATTGAATAGACCCAGACCTATAATTGCCCAAATCACTCAACTGTAAAAACCTGAATCTAAAATCAACAAAGTACACATTATTTCTTAATGTTGGTGATGCAAGAGTATAAACAAGACAAGAAGTATCTGCATCAATTGCAAAAGAAACAATCACTGACTGATTCTCATCAACATGTCCTAAAAAGTGTTTTATTTCATTAAGAGATATATGATTATCGTTTTCAACCCCAAAATATGTCACGGTATTGACACCACAAGATAGCAAAAATATTATAAATAAAGGTATGAAAACCTTCTTATCATCATACATTTTTTGTAGTAAAAAAGCAAAGGATAGCCAAATCACACCTAACATTAACCAAAAACTTTTATAACTCCACACAGGTTTAACAAGAGATATTAACAATGTTACTATAATACTGATTAGAAGTAAAATCAAACCACAAGATAAAAAGTTTGTTTTTAAGTTCTTTTTGTAAAAACAATAAATAGTTAAAACCACAAAAGAAGATAGTAATAATAAAGCAAGCACAGTGAAAGATTTTGATGCAGAGAGCAAATAATAAAATAAATCATATAGATAGTTTATAGTAGGGAAACGAAACCAATCTGCATTCCCTAACTTTATCTGGTTTAACAAAACAGGAACCCAAATAATAAATCCCAAAATTGAAATAGCCACTGACATCAGCCAAAGCTTAATATGCTCATACGTATAATATTCTTATCATTTCTTAATAAGAAAATAAATAAGAGTAAATAAATAGAAAATACAGTGAAAAATGCCCCATAATGTGTGTATAGAGATAAAAGGGATAATAAAGACAAGATGATATAATTTTTTATTTTATTAGGTTTTTCACTGATTAGATAGGCAGTGAAAAAAGCTAATGTAAGGAATAGAATCCCCCAACAATAAGAACGAATCTCTGTTGAGAAATGCATAATTCTTGGAGCTGAAATAATGGCTAATGAGAAAATCCCCGAAAATAACCAACCAAATCTTCTCCTAAGAACAGTTGAACCAAAAACCAATAAGAGTATTATGGGAATAATAGAAACTATTTTTAAGACGATAATTTCATTATATGTAATATTCAGAAGATTTAAAAGATTTAAAGTTATATATGAGATAAGATAGTATAATGGAGGATGAACATCAATAAGAATATTATGCCACATTAAACTAAAAGGCAAATCTAAAATAAAATGAAAAGTAAAAAACTCATCACTCCAAAAAGAAGCATCCAAAAAACAAAATACCAATACTAATAAAACAATGCTAACAATAAATAGACCAATCCCAAATAAATCCTCAAATTCGTATTTAACTCTCAAAACATGACACCTTATCAATTTTCAATTAAATAGACACGATGTGGATAGTTAAATGAAGGATCAATTTCTCCTACTTCAACCAATCTTAAATCGTTTTCTAAAAGTAAATTATTAAAATCATATAAATAATCACCCATATCAAAAATCCAAATCTTACCATTTCTCAATCCTGCACTTATATTTTTAATTATTGAAGATTTGTTATTCCAAACAATCATCAAATTATTAGGAAAATAAATTTCAAACCCATAACCTCTCCAACAAGGTTGACCTACAAATATTATCATATCATTTTCATTTATTTGATTTGTATAACTATTGAATTCAAAAGAAGCAATTCCCCTATAATTTTCAAAATCAACAAAAGTAATCGTGTTTGTGAGACCAACTAATAGAATTATTACTATAGTTGGAGTGAAAACTAATTTTTTCAAATAAAGCTTAGCTAATAAAACTGAAAATGAAAGCCAAAAACAGCCTAATAAGGGAGTAACATACCTAAAAGTAAATATAGGTTTAACAAAAAAAGAAAACAACAACACAAAAAACATTGAAATAAGTAAAAGAAAAACACCCCCTTCAATAAGAAAACTATTGAAACCTTTCTCTGTTTTTCTTATTCTAAATATATAGTGTCTGTCATGACAATAGATTAATAATGAGAATATAATAGAAGTGAACAATAACAAGCTCAATATTGTTAAGCCATAATATTCACCTGTAAGTTGGATACCACTATAATCAAGTTTAATGGGAGAAAAAATAAACGAAAATAATTGAGATACAGTTTGAAAACCAGGACGAACCCATAACTGATCATTAGATGTTGAAAACATCGTTGATCTATAAATCAAAAGAACAATCCATGGAACATAAAATAATACCATGATCACTACTGATAATATCCAATTTCTCAATAAAAGCTTATTTTTTAAAATCAAATATGCTAATATTAACAGATAAAGAAAACCAACAAAAATCACACAATAATAATGAGTATAAACTGCAAATAGATTGAATAAAGTGAAAATAATCCAATTTTTCTTATTAAACTCCCTAATAATTAAATAACCATAATAAAAACTCAAAGTTATAAAAAACATTGCCCAGCTATACATTCGAATATCTGTAGCATAAAAGATTAATTTTGGCATTGTAGTGATGCAGAATGAAAAAATACCGAAACTCAACCATCCAAAATCTTTTCTAATTCTCACGAAACCAAAAATATATAGTAAAATAATTGGAATTAACGAAAACAACTTTAACCATAGAATACTAAAAACTACATTATGTGTGAAAATACGAAAAAATTCAAGCCAAATCTTCAATAATAAATAATATAATGGATGATGAGTATCACAGAATGTGAAACCATCAATCACCATAGTAGGATTAAGCAAATTTAAAAAAGAAAAATCATTAATCCTATAAATAGAAAAAAATGCATCATCCCATAATGTCGCACTCAAACCAAACAACAACATGAACAGTAGTAATAATATGCCTAAAATAAACAGACAAAAACCTAAACATTCACCAAAGTTTCTACTACAGATATTTTTACTAAAAAAATACATAATATCACTAAGCAGCATTTTCAAGTGGTATAAATCCTAAATTTTCAGGTTTGTTATTAATAAAAATACATCCACTTCTGGCAGGATCAATAAGATAAGTGTAGTCTTCGCTTGACCAAAGAGCTACACCTCCACCACTACCAAGTGATGCTATGTTATCTTGAACTATTAATCCATGAATATTTCCAAACCGTCCTAAATTACAAATACCTCCACCATTTAAGGCTTTATTCCCAACAAACATTGGATTATAAAAAGTATTGTTTATTGTAGTATTCAGCAAAGTTAAATTAGTTTCATAACCATAATTATAAATACCTCCACCATAACCATTTGCAGTATTATTAAATATATCACAGGCATATATTTCACAACGATCATTATTTTTAATGCCTCCACCATTATTACTTGCAATATTATATTTTATTTTAGGATAAGTAAATATTCCTGTACCATTAAATATACTAACTCCACCACCGTCATATTCAGCATTATTAGAATTTATACTGCAAGTAGTGAACCTGCTTAATCCTTCATTTATGTTAACTCCGCCACCATCATTTGCACTATTGTCACTTATGTTGCAGTTTGTGAAGTTTCCAAAACCAAGATTCACATAGACGCCACCACCATACATTCTCGCAGTATTATTAGAAATACTACAATTAAAAATTGGAGGATTATTATCCTGTCCTAAATGTATACCACCACCACTATTAGCATTATTGTTTGTGAAGTTACAATTACTAATATAACATCTTGTATTGGTCTTAGTTATACTGATCCCACCGCCTCTATTTGATGCTTCATTATTTGTGAAACTACAATTAATTATATGATTAGTTCCACCACCTGTTATAAAAACTCCTCCACCATCTTCTTCTGTCTTGCTTGAATCTATAATGCAATCATACAAGTTCAAATTACTACCATTATTGAGTATTGCCCCACCACTTGTCATTGCATATCCATCTGTTAAATTAAGATCTTTTATAGTAACATTAACTTTAACATTAGGATCCATATTAAATATTTGATATCCATGACCATACACAGTCTTTTTACCGTTTTCACTTCTTATTGTAACATTTTTAGAAACATTAGATGTCTCATGCCATGCATTAAGATCACTTAGAACAACTATTGTTCCACCATCATTAACAAGTTCCACAGCCCTTTTTAAATTTTGAACAGGATCATCCATTGTACCACTATTGTTATCATCACCACTATTACTAACATAAATCTGACCAAAATTGGAATTACTATAGTTTAATACTCTATTATTTTTAACATGAACTGGGACTCTTGCTAAATCAAGATAGCGATCTTCATTAAAAATTCCATTAATAGAAGTTCCGCAGGGTGAAAGTGAACTAGTTAATGATTCTCCAGTTTGAGTAAAATATGTTGCATTCACAGAAAATAAAAGAATAACAATTATCATCACATTTGTCAAAGATAAAAGAAATTTTAAATTTTTTTTTAACATTATATTAACCTCCGTCTTTTAAAAAAGGATATTTATTTACAACTTATAAAATTCAAATTTTTATTTGAGTAAAAAGTTTAAAAATCAAAACATGATTTCTTTAATAACATAGTTCAAGTATTATTAATAAGTTATTTATTAATGGATTCTTACAAAATTTTTTATTATTGAAGTATAAGACCTCCTCGCAAAAAAAGAATAATTATATTTATTAAATAATCCATCTAAACTCATATCAAAGTCAATCATGAAATAAGACCCTGATCCAAAATACATATCAGAGTCACTGAAAATACAGTCTACTCTCAATGGGTACCACCCCCAATTTCGAGTTTTAATATTATAATTACAATAGCCCACTCCATTCACGAAATTAATATTACGGTATTCATAATTATTCTGAGTATACTCTTTTACACCAACAACATAATTTCCATTAACTGGAATATCAGCAGATGTTATAAATTTGATATTGATTGTATCATTATATCTACAACTACTCGCATTTGATGATGCTTCCATTGTTGTATTAAACTTATTATAATGAACATGTGGTTCATAACGACTATAATCATAATAATACTTTCTGGATTCTACCTGCCTATATTGATTTTTTAGGAATTCAACTACAAAATTATTCGTAAGTCTATTTATAGTATAATCAACATTAGCTTCACCATTTTCAAAGTGCAGTATCTTTTCGTCATTATTGATTTTCACTTTATAGTTCCCATCTTTTATATTATTACCATCAGTCGTTGTGACCTTAATTCTAATATTAATAGTTTATCCTATGTATACATTTTCTGGCATTTCAACATAAGTAACTGTAGATACTGACTCTTCTCCTGTGAATTTGTCCTTAACAAGCCATGTTACTAATGACCCCACACCAGCTGAAAATATGCTCATTAGAATACTAGATATAAGTTTATGTGATTTCACCCAATTAGAAATGCTATCATACTTACAATACAAAAGAATACAACCCATTATAATCAAAGCTGAAGTCAAACCAACTCCAGTCCACAGATATGGATTATGTTCAGTAGGAATATCTAATTTAACTTCAACTTCGTCTTGTGATGTTAGGAGTACTAAATCTCCTGCAGTAGCATCATCATCAAGATTATAGCACTTCATGTAATGCCCATTATCGCCAATATGTGCTTTAAAATACCCATCCTTTTTATATTCATTAATACTTTTTTGACTAGGGCGAACAAAGCCTTGTATAAAATACCTTGCTTTACTTAATGTAGAATCCAACAAAATTAAATTCGTATTAACATATAGTCTATCATCTTCGTTTATATTATCCAAACTATTTTCAAGCATATCACAATCAGTAATATTAAATTTTTTATTAATACCAACTATTACTTCTGTATTTTGTGATAGTGAATTATTAGTAAAATTAGAATAAGACATATTAAATTCTGGAGACATACTTAAAATTGCACTGCCTTTATAAGCATTGTTTTTTATAAAAGATGAATTACTAATAGTTAAATAATTTTCTTGGGTAGGATGAGTGGTGCTTAATTTTCTTCCATAATCTGAAAATCTGAAATTAAATTGATTAGAATGAGATTTAGAGCTGAATTGGTTAGTAAAGATCTGATTAGATGTACTTTTATTATAATCATATAAACTAACGATTGCTCCTCCAAATCCACTAACATTATTATTCTCAAAAACACATTCATTAACATTTAAATTTGATTCATTATTCGTTATACCAGCACCATCTAAACCAAAACCGTTTATAAAGTGTAAAGATTCAATATTCACAGTTAATCCAGGCACTATATTCATTATTTTAGTTTTATTCAAGCCATTTAACTTTAATTTCCTTTATCACTTTTTATCTTAACATTCTTAGTCACATTAATAGTTTCAGTAATACTGAGATCAGTTAATAGATGAATTGTCCCATTAGGTTTAACAATATTCATCGCATAATTGACATTAGCCACAGGATTATTAATACCACCCAAATTATCATTACTTCCATTAAAAGCAACATAAATATCACTTAAAGATTCAAAAGGATCAGTATAATTATATTCATAATTATCAACTTTTATAGATACTTTATCCCTTTGATGTAAATCAAAAATTTGATTATTTCGAGCATCAAAACTGAAATTTTTATCACTCAAAATACAAAATCCATCAAAATAAGGAAGTAACGACTTATTATTAGGGTAATTATCATTAGTGTTGAAAACATAATTAAGTGTATTATTAGATTTATTAGTAGATGAGTTCACAATGAAATAATGCTCTGGAATGTGATTAGTTTGTTTTGTTGTGAGATCATTAGCCCCCCACCAGTTGAAATCTAAATTAATTAATCCTTCTCCATAAAAATCTTCGCCTTCTTCAAACCAGCTATTTTTATTATTTAATATTCTATTATAATTAACATTACTAACATTATTTGAACTAATAAAAAAACCACCACCTCTGTATGCAGAGTTATTTATAATATTAGATCTTGCAATATTTACAAATGCAGAAAAAAATAAGCATATTCCTCCTCCAAAATCCGTTGCTTTATTATTTAAGACATTAGAATTTGTAATAACATTGTTTATACCACCCCCCATCATATGAATCCCAGCACCATTAACTGCTGCGTTATTTACAACAGTGCAATTATCAATAGTAGCATTGTTACCACTAAGTATAGCAATTCCACCCCCATCACCCAGAACTTTATTATTAACAAGTGTACAATTTTTAATGATGGTATTATCAGCTCCAAGCGAAAGAATTGCACCACCATCACCATTAAAATTCGCACCTTTAATTGTCAAGCCTTCAAGTCTCACATTATCGGATAAAATCTTAAATCCATTATCATTTTTGCCTGTTAAGTCTATGACAGGATGACCATCATCCTTAGATTTTATCGTTAATGGTTTTGTGATTATAAGATTACAATCTCTTATAGAATCATCTTTACTACCTTTATTATATATTCCATCAGGCAGTTCTATCACAGTGTTAGGTTCCGCTTCGTCAATTAACTCTTTTATAGAGTCAACAGTATTTGAAAAAATTATTATCTTCAAACATTGATTATCAACAACACTCTCAAAACTCTGATTAAATAAGTACTTAGCTTCACACTGAAAATTATAAGGTTCTCTCCCATCCTTAATTATAGATTCATTAATAAAATTATGTTTAACTGAGAAATAAGGTAATAAATTATTATTATCTGTTCTATTAGTTGTGTTAAGAACCAAATCATATCCAATGTTTACATTACTACCATCAATAAAACCAACAGAAGTATTATCTGTAGTAATATTATTATTCAAGTATAAAACTGTTGAGTAATGATCATTCGGAACAACATTGGTTTGTGTGCTATTCACGGTATTAGATCCCCACCAATTATGATCCAAATTAATTGAATCTTTAAGGGAGTTACCATCCATATCATGAAGTTCCTTAACAAAAACATCATCATAACTATCAAAGTTATTATTAGATGCTTTATTATTGTAAAACCTACAATGATTTATACTAACATTATAAACATTTCTACCATCGTAATTATCTATATAAACTCCAGCACCATTATCACTAACTTTATTATCTACAATGTTACAGCCAGAAATATTAACATTACTATTACTTACATATACACCCCCACCCATGGAATTTGTAGCATTAGTAATATTACAATTGTTTATGGTTGCATTAGCCTGGTTTCGTATCAGAATTCCATTACTAACATTACATCCATTAATTGTTAATCCTTCAAGTTTAAAATTAGCTCCATTTAGAGTAATAATAGTGCCTTTATTAGTAGGTCTTTTTGATAGGATAGGATTTCCACCAACTCCTGATGCTTTTAATGTTATACTTTTAGCAATAATACCTGATGATGTTTTATAATCACCACCATCTAATAAAATAGTATCTCCATCCTTTGCATTATCAACAGCCTCTTCAATAGAATCTCCAGGATGAAGATTAATAATCTTACCATCACGATTTTCATATAATGCATCATGCCCTAAAACATTCATTGGAATCAGACTAAACAATAGTAAATAAATAATCCAACAACCAAGTATACATTTACCTCTTAAATGACTTAATTTCTTCTTCAACATTATTTCAACCTCGGACAATTATCGAGAATTTTTATTAACCTACCAAAAATAGCATATTTTGATAAGACTTATAAAATATTGAAACTTTCATATTAACCTAATGTTGTGGTAGTATATAAAGGTGCCGATTATTCACACTCTCCTCTATGGTTTTAATTTTAGTATTATAGACTTTTATAGATTATATAGTGTAAATTACGATTATAAACAATATAATTAATCTATTCAGCTGAAAAAATGTATGAATTATTGTTAAAAAGCACGGTGACAAATTAAATAGAATTGACCAAATAATAGAATATAATAAATATTTTAAATTATGAAATATAAATATAGTTTTTTAATATTAATTTTTTGTAAAAGACTCTTGGATACTATAATGACAAAAAAAATGTATTGATTTAATTAAATGTGGACATGATATATGTTTAAATTACAAAATCCATGAAAATATTCATTCACTATTTTTAAATTTAAATAAACAAGGTGTCTGAAAATTCAAAAAAATTGAAGGTGGTTAGAGTATTATTTTGCATATATTAAGCTCAATAAAAAGTTGTCTTATAAAAGTACAATCCATATAAACTTTTAAGTCAAA
>JAITGU010000186.1 GCA_031280375.1 Candidatus Methanovirga procula
TAATTTACAAATCTTATCAAAATATGCGATTTTTGATAGGTTAATAGAAACTATCTAATATGGAGTTTCATAATTTATAAATCTTATCAAAATATGCTATTTTTTATAGGTTAATAGAAACTCTCAATATATAATTATAAAGATGAGGAGGTGAATAAGAATGTTTGAACCAATAATGGGAGCTTTTGTACCATGCACAGTCTACGCAACTAGTAGATTTGGTATTGATAATTAATTCATTTTTTTATTTTTTTATTTTTTTTTTTTGGAGGTATAATAATTATGTTTAAAAAGTTTTTAAGTTTAATGATAATAGCATTATTAGCTATTAGTAGTGTTGGTTTTGTAGGTGCTATTGATACAACGAATAAGTATTTAACTGTGTATGCTAAGACACAGGATAATGATGGTGATGGTGTTATGTATTTATATGATCTTGATGACGAACTTATGGAAGAAATCCCGATTAAAAGGTGAGACTATTACTCTTGATTTAAAATATTATTTTAATATTGATAAAATAGTATTCCATAGTCCAGGTAGGAAAGATTATTATAATGCTAAGTTATGTGATATTAATTACTATGTTTGTGGGAGAGCTTGGAATTGTTACAGTCCTGATAAAATAGATTTACATCCTGAAATTTATAATTATCATGTAAAAGTGAATTTCTATAAGAAGTCTTGTTATTATAATAAGATTATTTTTGAAACAGGATGGTATTGTTCTGGTACTACACCAGATGGTGATCCTAATCGTAGTCAAGTTAACAAGGGTGTGTTTGATCATAACTGGGCTGTGATTCGTGGTTCCAACCATTGGTGATTAATATATGTTTAAAAAGTTTTTAAGTTTAATGCTAATAGGTTTATTAGCTGTTAGCTGTATAGGTAGTGTTGCTGCCAGTGATAAGTTCCTTACTGTGTATGCTAAGACACAGGATAATGATGGAGATGGTTCATTATTGTTTCATGATTTAAACAATGATTATATTAGCCAGCACCCGATTAAGAAAGGGGAAACTGTGGTTGTTAATCTTAGTCAGTTTCCGGGTGTGGATCGTATTCGTTTCCATTCTTATGGTAGACATAATCGATATAATGCTGTATTGTCGGGTGTTCAGAATTATCTTAATGCACCATGCTGGGAAAATGACACCAATTTTAAAGTTAAAGTGAATTTTTACAAAAAAAAGGCTTATGAGAACAACATGATACTACCAGACGGTTGGTATAACTGTCAATCAGCTCCATTTTTACATCATGATAGTCCTGCGGGGTGGGCTGCTTTTTCTGAATATTATCATCAAATGAATGGTGATGGAACTTGATCATGGTGAATTAATAAATATTTTGGAGGATTTAAATTATCTTCCATATATTATTCAATTAAAATAAACGAGGAGTATATTATGTTTAAGAAGTTTTTAAGTTTAATGATAATAGTTATTTTAGCTGTTAGTTGTATAAGTGGAGTTGTAGCTACTGATAAATCTATAACTGTTCATGCAAGAGCACAAAATAATGATGGAGATGGAGAATTATTTTTATATGATGATAAGGATGATTTAATTCTTCAACATGCACTTGGTGTGAAAAAAGGAGAGACTATTACTATTAATATGAATTACTACCCTAATTTGGCTCGTATAGCTTTTCACAGTCCTGGAAGGAATCATTGTTACAATTGTAATTTGAAGGACATATCTAATTTCTATTCAAAAGCATGGGATGGTGTAAACGATTTAAAATTTCATGTGAATTTTTATAAAAAAGCTGTTTATTATAATGTGATGTTTCCTGATATTGGTTGGTATGATATTGATGGTGAATATCATACTGGTGAAGTTACTAGTGCAAGCATTGATTATTGGGTTCAAAAATTAATACATTACTAATTTTTTTTTTTAGCTAATATTCCAGTGCTTAGAGAAATAAGCACTGGATTATTAATTAAAAAAATTTTAATGGTGAAATATATATGTTAAGGAAATGTAGAAGACGTTTTAGTCGTCGGATTAGATTTAAACAAAGAAGGGATACTGGCTCTTTAAGCCTTAACCCACTGGGAATCGGTGAGTAAGGTATGTTGAGCCGTGTTATACCTTTGTTCATAATCTTTTTGGTTATGAGTTTAAATTTTGTTCCAGCTGTAAATATAGCTGGTTTTAATGTTGAAGATAACACGGTGTTTAATCCTCAAAGCGAGGATGATAGTAGTAGTAATGAGTCAAATAACGGCACTAACACTACTAACAGCACAAACAGCACTAATGAGACTAACAGTACTACTAATGATACTGTAACAATCATTTACCCAGAATTCAACTACTTAGACTATGGATTATATGATATAGGCGAATTCGGTGATGGGATAAAAAGGAGTGTATGGCATGATGAATTAGAAGACTACCATCATAAATATGAAAAATGCACTTATGATTTCCTTAATTGGACTGATAAAGTTGCACAAATCGCAGATGAAACATATGCTAATGGTACAAATAATTACAGTAGCGATACAGGTGGTAAATTCCAACATGTACCCATTAAGGTCATGAAACGCGTTAATCAGCAATTCAAAAAAATAGATGCTTATGAATTCAGATTAAGAGGATACTACAGTAATGTGGGCATCACATGGACTAATTTCCAGAGTATTGCAGCTATTGTTTCCAGTCTTGGAATAGCTGCCTGTGCAGCACTCAGTACTCTTATTTTTGGAACCACTGCAGCGGCTACTGCTGCTGCTCCTATAGAACCTACTGCTCCTGGATTGGCAGCTTGTTTTGCTGGTAAAGGTGCTATTATCATGAATGCGATCGCTGCTATTGTTGCAGCATCTGTAACTGGGCCTGCTATAGGTATTAAGGCGAGTATTGACAATAATAAAGGTGATATTGATAAGATTGATGCGGATTTTTGTTTAATTAAAGGAGATGTTGAGTTTGAGGTGCCTTACATTGGTATTGATAAACATGATAGTAATCCTGGTGATGTTTTCGTTAACATTCCAGTAGCTGATGTTAATCCTAATGATTCATCTGGTTTTACTAATTCTAATGGTTCTGTGAATGGTTCTGTTGGTAAACCTAATCCTTTAGCTGGTTCTCTTAATGGTTCTGTTAATGGTTCTATTTTGAATAATGATTCTAAAAATGTAAGTCCAGAAAATGTTAATGTTGTTTATGGGTCCGAGGATCGAGATGATTCAAATGATTTAACTGTTTTTGAGTGCAGTTTACTGCATAAGCAAGCAGAAATAGCTGTGGATCGAATGAATAAAGAGCATCCTCCCCGTGAATATATTATTAAAGATTGGAAAAAGTATGATGCAAGAGAATTTACATATGTTTTAGATATTATAAAACCTCATTGGAATCCGAAAATAGAGTGGGATCCGCCGAGTGTTCATTTATCCTGGAAATTCTGGGAGACATTGGAAGATGTGGGTGAATGGTTATGGTACGCTATGGAATATGCAGGTGAATGGTTTATTTATGTTGTGGTTTATTTTGGTTCATGGGTTGCTTATATTATATCTTATGTTGCATTGGTTGCTGCTTATACCTTGTATTGGATAGGTTGTAATATTGTGATTGCTTGTGAAAATATTCCTAGTTATATTAGTTTGAAATCGGATGCAGAGCTTGTAAAGCAAGAAGGAGGTGTATAGATGTGTTGAATCCTGTGATGATTGAAGAAGAAATGAGTTGTGAGTGTGGTTCAGCTACTTTAGCTGTGTATTTCACTCATTCAGAGTGGTAATATATATATATATATATATATATATTTTTTGAATAGATTTCTATTTTTTCTATTCTTTATTTTTTTTCTTTTTTTTTGAGAAATTGGGGAGGTTCAATATATGATGTTTGATTTTGTTAATTTTACGGATTTGAAACAAATGATTGTTATTTGTAGTTTAGTTGTATTCTGTGCATTGATTTTAATATCTGAACTATTTTTTGGTTTTAGGTGCAGTGATTGCATTATGGCTTTGCTTAATATGATGATAGGAGCATTGATAGCTATTCTTAGTGGAAAAAGCATAGAGTTGAATGGTAATACGCCTAATGAAGGTTCTAAGAAAATAGATGTTTGATCGTTTTATGCGGTCTAAGAGAAGCATAGCTATCCTGGTTATGCTATCTCTCTTAATAATATCCGATGTTGCTGCAAGTGTTTTTACAGATGATAGTAAAGTCTTTAGAAATAGCAGTGTTCAAGAGATTGAAAAAGAGAGCCGGAACATTAGTGATAATGTAGATAACAGCACAATTACCAGTACTATTGGTGATGAAGATAATAAAACAATAGATAACAAATCAATAGATGTTGAACCAGCCACAATAACAGTTTATTGTTATCCGTCCAGTTACCTGGATTCTAATTATCCTTACCAGTTGTATAAGACTGTATGGGATGCACAGATTTTAAACATTTGTGAATTAAATCCTAAAGGCACATTTGAGAAAGAATGGACCAGGATATGTGATGATTGTGATTTCAGTTGTTTAACTGGATTTGAAAAAGATGGACATGGATATTCAATTAATGACTATTTAATTAATATAACTATTTTTTAAATCCCATTTTTTCTTTTTTTTTTTAGTGAGGAGAGATTAAAATGATAGAATCAAAACTTAATGGTGAAAGTTTAGATATTCTAAATGAAAATATATATAAATTAAAAGAATTATTTCCAGAAATACTAACAGAAGACAAAATAGATTTTGACAAGTTAAAAACTATTCTTTCAGACGAAATTGACGATTCTCCAGAAAGATATAATTTCACTTGGTATGGAAAAAGTAAAGCAATAGTTGAAGCTCAAAAACCATCAACAGGAACACTCCGACCAGTTAAAAAGGAAAGTAAAGATTGGGACACAACGGAAAACCTTTATATCGAAGGAGATAACTTAGAAGTTCTCAAGTTACTTCAAAAGTCATACTACAATAAAATCAAGATGATTTATATAGATCCTCCTTATAATACAGGCAAAGACTTTATCTATCCAGATAATTATAAAGATAATTTAGAGAATTATTTAGAATTAACAGGACAAGTCGCACCTATTTCAGAGCATCGGAGAGGGGGGGGGAGAGAGAGAGAGAGAGCAATGGAATTAAATTAACTTCAAACCCTGAAACAAGTGGAAGATACCATACTATTTGGCTTAATATGATGTATCCACGACTTAAATTAGCTCGAAATCTTTTAACTGATGATGGAGTTATTTTTATAAGTATTGATGATAATGAAGTTAGTAACTTAAGAAAAATTTGCGATGAAATTTTTGGCGAAGTTAATTTAATAACTATTTTGTCCATTAAAACTGGCGGTCCTGGTGGGTTTAAAAGTAAAGCAAATAAACCTGTTAAAGTTAAAGAATCTATTTTAATCTATGCGATATCACCTGCTTAGAAATCATGAAAACAGTATCGCGTTAAAGTTAAAGAATCTATTTTAATCTATGCGATAAGAATAGAAGAATATTCATATATTCCAACATATGTTAAAAAACAGGGGAATGGGATACACATTTTAATAGCTATTATGATTATGAAAATAATAAAATTTATCCATTAATTGATGTTTTAAAAAATCAGGGACTTATTAAAAATGAAAGATTATCAGATTTGTCTTTAGAAAATAAAAAATTCCAAGATTTTTATTTAAATCATACAAAAAATATTTTTGATACAAAATTTTATAAAGAATCTCCAGAAAAAGATGAATCTTTAAAAAATAGAGATAAAGTAATTATACATGAAAGATCTGATGGAAGAAAGTTGTATTTTATTAATGGTAGATTAATAAATTTTTTAGAAACTTCTTTAAAGCCAATAGATACAAAAGGCACAAAAACTATTGCTACTCCACTATCAGATATTTTGGAGGATATTTCATATAACAATATTCAAAATGAAATTGATGTTCCAACTTTTAAAAGTGGTCAAAAACCATTAAATTTAATTAAACGAATGTTAACTATGACAGGAACAGAAAATAAAATAATTTTAGATTTTTTTTCTGGTTCAGCAACTACTGCTCATGGAGTCTTAGAATTAAATGCTTCAGACAACAAAAAAAGAAAATTTATAATGGTTCAAATTCCAGAACCTGTTGATGAAAAAGAAGAATCATTTAAAATTGGATTAAAAAATATTTGTGAAATTGGAAAAGAAAGAATTAGAAGAGCGGGTGAGAAGATTCTAAATGAATATAGCAATAAACAATTAGATGTCGGTTTTAAAGTCTTTAAATTAGATTCTTCAAACCTTAAAAAGT
>JAITGU010000157.1 GCA_031280375.1 Candidatus Methanovirga procula
CTATTTCCATGATATTAATTAATATCCTTTCTCCTATTTAAATATTATGTTCATATAACTTTTTTAGATTTATTTTCGTCGGCATTAACATGCCACCCACTGAATTTTTTACAGTGTCACTTTTTACTATTTATAAAATTTTAATCTAAATTTCAATATTGAATAAAAATCTAAATTTTAATCATCTTATAAATCCAATATTCAAACATATTATTAAACTATTAATTATTAACTTTTTTATAATATGTAATATTTCTATTATAGTCATTTTTGAAAATCTTATAAATTTATAAAATTACTGAAAATCCTTTGGATTTTCATAATTACAAAAATTAAAAATTTTTGGTAATTTTAATATCCGATATAACATTATTTAAATTTAATTTAGGTATTCTATAAGATATAATTAAATTTAATAATTGATAAACATTAACATAATGACTATAATTAAATGGTTAATATTTATAATCATCTTTCTAAACAACTAATACAAAGAAAACGACTAATACAAAGAGGAAATCAAAAATAATATTAAAAAGATAGAAAATAAATAAAATGATAGTAAATAATGATAATGAAGAAAAAATTATTAAATAATAATTAAAAATTAAATAATAATAAAAAAATACTAAAAATAATAATGATCAAAAATATAAAAAATGAAATTGAACTTAAAGATTAAATAAAGAGGATAAAGATGAGATTTGCACATATTGCTGATAGTCATTTAGGATTTAGACAATATGGTTTATATCAAAGAGAAAAAGACTTTTCAGATGTTTTTAAAAGAAATATAGATAGAATAATAGAAGAAAAGGTTGATTTTGTAATTCATAGTGGAGACCTCTTCCATATGTCAAAGCCAAGTCCTAAGACACTTTTAATCTTTCAAGAAGCATTATTAAAACTTAAAGAAAATGATATAGATGTTTTTGCTATTGCTGGAAATCACGACACTGTAATGAGAAAAGATGCTCTTCCTCCTCAAATTCTCTCAAAAAATTTAGGTTTAAAACTCATCAGCCCAAACAAACCATACTACATCTATGAAGATATTTTCATCGGTGGATCTCCTTATCAATCTAAGCCATACAGATCCAATTTAATAGACTCTATTAATTTATTATCAAAAGAAGCTGAGAAATATGAAAGACGAATATTGATCCTTCATCAAGGTATTGATAAGTATATTCCATTTGAATTTGAGTTAGAACTGTCTGATATTCCTCAAAATTTTGATTATTATTGTTTAGGTCACATTCATAGCAGAATTGTAGAGGACTTTGGTAATGGAAAATTAGCTTATTCTGGTTCAACAGAAATATGTTCAAAAAGTGAGGTTAGTGATTATCAAAAAAATAGAAAAGGATTCTATATAGTTGATATTTCTAAAAAAAATCCAGAAATTGAAAAAATAGATGTTAAACCAAAAAGAGAATTTATAATTAAACATATAGATTATTCTAACCTTAATAATGACATCTCATATTTGAAAGAGAAAATCAGAAATTTAGATGAAAAACCTATTTTAGATATTACAGTGGAAGGAGGAAACTTCAATAGATCAGATGTTTATGAAAAACTTATTAATGAACTTGGTGATTTAACTCTTAGAATAAAATCTGACCTTAATCCAGAACAATTGACAAGGGACGATGAAAAAGTAGAAAATTCAACTTTAAACACCAAAGACCTTTTAATTAAATCCTTATCAGAATATGGAAATGAAGATATTAATAATCTTGCCATCAACCTTTTAGATAAATTATCTAAAGATAAAATAGATGATGCAAAAAGAGTTGCAAAACATTTTTGCACTGAATATTTTAGCTAACATATTACTCCAATTAAGATGTTTACAGCCAATTACTCACTTAAAAATATAACTAAATTAATTATTAAAACCATCAGTTGTACTAAAGCCAAGTTATGATATTAAAACATAGATAGATTAATATGATTATTGAAAAGATTAGATTAAAAAATTTTAAATCCTATTTAGACACTACGATTGATTTTCAACAAGGAATTAACATCGTCGTTGGGGAAAATGGTGCAGGCAAATCAAGTATATTAGAAGCTATTAGTTTCGCTCTATTTAAGAAGCATTCTGGTGTTTTAAATGATTTAATTAAGTTGGATAAAAATAAAGAGTTGGAAAAAAGAAAAAAAATGTCTGTCACTCTTGAATTTAGATTTAATGGAATATTATATAGAGTTAAAAGAGAAAGAACAAAAATATCATCAAAAGCTTTTTTATTTGTGGAAGATAAAGGTTCTGGAAATGAATATAACAATTTTATAAGATTAGTTTCTGGGGATAATGAAGTTAACAAAGAAATTCAAAACATATTAGAATTGGACTCAGAGCTTTTTTTAAATGCAATATATATTCAACAAGGAGAAATAGATGACTTAGTTTCAAAAACTCCATCAGAGAAGAAAAAACTAATATCTAAACTTTTAGGAATTGATTCATTGGAAAAAGCTTGGAGAAATAGCTTACAACTTATACACGATTATGAAAATAAAAAAATAGAACTTAAAACATTAGTAGATGCCAGCATACACTCTACCAATGAATTAAAGGATAAAAAAATAATTTGTAATAACTTGAATTTTGAATTAAAAGATTTAAAACATAAATTAGTAGAGCTACAAAAATTTAACCAAGAAAAGAGTAGTGAAAAAGAGGTTATGGACTCTGAAAAATCTGTGTTTGAAATGTTGAATTTAGAATTAAAAAATGAAGTTGAAAATCTTCAAAAGCAGAAAATGGACAAAGAAACATTTGATAAACAACTGATAGAAATTAATAATTTCGAAGAAGAGATGAACAATCTTAAGCCAAAAGTGGATAAGCTTCCAATATTCGAAAATTTCTTAATAAGTTGCAAAGAAATTAAAGAACTGAAAGAGAAGCAATTAAAATTAAAAAAACAACTTGAGGATGTTAACAAATACAATGAAATTTTAAAAAAAGAAGAACCATTATACAATGAGTATAAAAATTTAGAGAAAGAATTAAATAGACTTAATGAAAAAAAGATTCAAATAGATAACAAATTACAGTTAATAGCTAAAAACTATGAAGCTAAAAATGAACTTGAAAATAAGATAAATGAAGATAAACAAGAAATAGATAATTTCTCTAAAAAAATAAAAGATGAATTAAATATTGAAGTAGAAGATTTTGAATCTTTAAATAAATTCTTAGAAGAAAATAAGATAAAGGTTCAAAATAAAATCAACGACCTTCAAGAAACTATAACCACCAAAAAACAGGGAATATCAGGTTTAAAAGAGAAGATAAGAGTAGCTGATGAGGACAAAAAGCAGCTTGAAAAAGTTGAAAATGAGTGTCCAGTGTGTAAATCTAAAATTTCACTTGAAAAAAGAAACCATTTAAACAACTCATACAAAAATACCATTGAGGATAATGCTAAAATTATCGGTTGTATAAAGAAAGATATTGAAAAATTCTCATCTCAAAAAGAACTTTTAATGAAAAAGTTAAAGGTTATTGATGGATTTGTCAAAGAAGCTCAAACCTATAAGATTAAAGGTGAAACCTTATTTAAAAATTTGAATAAAAAGATAGAAATTGAAAAAGAATTGAAAACAGAAGAAGAGGATAAACTCAACCTTGGAAAAATTTTAACCTCAATAGAAGACAAAAAAAGAAGATTAGAAGCTATAGAAGAATCAGGTCACAGATATTTAGAAGCAAAAGGCTCAATTAAAGTATTAGAAAAACCATTTATAATTACCAATGATTTAGTCAAAGTTGAAAACTCTCTTGATAGGGAAGTTGAAAATATTAAATCTATTATGGAAAAAGACAGTTTCTTATCTTCAAACATAGGTGAAGAAAAATTAAAAGAGCGAATTAATGACTTAAAACAATCAAACGACAGATATAAACATTTAGAAGGTATTTTAACAAACAAAAAAAATCTTATATCACAAATAGAATCAAAAGAAAAAGATATTAATGAGACAAACAATAAAATTAATAATATAAAATCCAAACTTGAAACTTCTAAATTTAATGAATTTGAATACAACAAAGTCATAAGAACCATTAACACAAATATTGAAAGAATAAATGAGCATAATGAAAAAATCGCTAAACTAAATGGTGAAATTACTCAGCTTACAAATATTATTAAAAGTTTAGAAGAAAAAATCAGAGATAACGATAAAAATAGGCAGGAACTTGATAATATAGATGATTTTCTAAAACTTCTTAATCATATCAGAGAACTGTTTAGTAAAGATAACATTCAAAAAGATTTAAGATTACATTCAAAGCCTCTTATTGAAAAATATACAAAAGAATACTTTGAAAAATTCAATTTCAGCTATCATGATTTGTATCTTGATGAAGATTATGATATTACTGTTTTTGGATCACAAGGAGAAACCAAATTGAATATGGTAAGTGGTGGTGAAAAAATTGGTATTGCATTATCACTTAGATTTGGAATTACAAAAGCAATATCAAAAGGAAATATTAACACAATACTATTAGATGAACCAACCATTCACTTAGATGACTACAGAAGAAATGAACTAATTGAGATCGTAGGAAATGTAGATATTCCACAAATGATTATTGTGACTCACGACAGTGAACTTGAAAATGCCGCTGATAAAGTTATAAAAGTTGAAAAAATTAATGGTGGGTCTAAAATAACTGCTGAATAATGATAACTACTGAGTAAATGTAATCAGTAGTTATAAATCAAGAATTGATGATAAATCTATAAAATAACCATGAATAACCAATTATTGAATAACTTAACAAATATCATAGCCTAAACAATATCAATAGTCTAAAATAATCATTGAATAATTTCTATTGAGGTTTAAAAATGACAGAGGATAATGATAAAATTTATCACTTATTAATAAGTAGAGGAATTGATGAAAATAATGAATATGGGAAGCTCATTAAAATATTATACTCCAAATATGATTTCTTGTGGAAAGAAGCCTATGTTAAAAATCCCTCTGCTTTTGGTGAAGCTTTTTTTAAGGATATAGATATTGGAATTATCTTATCTGGATTATACTCAAAAAATAAAGAATCAATTCAAGAGTTAGCTAAGATTTTGAATAAATATAACATTCCAATTATTCTACTTCCACACTATGATAAGGAAACCATAGATGAAGAACTTGAAAAAATAGCTGATACAACTGTGGACTGGAACATTGATAAGATTATTGATGAAATAAAAAGTATAGAAAATAATAAATCACAGTTATAGGTTTGGAACTTGCTTATTTTTATTAAAATAATTTAAATATGACTTCCTAAGTTAATGAATTGGTCAATGCTCACACATCTTTAGGAAAATGGTTATATATTATCACTTACAATTTGTAGTATAACTGTCCACAATGTTAAATAAATCAACATGGTGAATATCGATATAATTTATATGTTAAGTTAATATAAGTAAGTTTAAAGTACCTAAAAAATTCATTAACAAAATTATATTGCAAATCCAGTGAATTTATGGAAGAAATACCAATAATAGCATTCATCTTATGGTGACATCTTCTCCATATAATGTTAAAAAAGAATATGATGAAAATTTAACTCTGGATGATTATATTAAACTTTTATGGAGAGTTCTTAAGGGACTGTTAATATATTCCCTAACTATAAGATCTTGGTTTTATATCTGAACTATAATCTTGTTCATAAGGGACTGTCAATATATTCCTTAGCCAAATCTTCAAAATAGCATAATAATATAGAAAAAAAGTATTACTAACAATTTTATTTATGATAAAAATAAGTAGCTATAATTCATGATTTTTTTCAATTAATAGCTTTTTAAACCAACCTAATGGTTTTAATTCTTTTATTTCTTCCATAGTTGCCCATTTCCAATCGATATGTTCATCACTAATTTTTATATTTCTATATATAAAATCAACATTCATAATTAAAGCTATAGTTCTTTTGTGTGGGAAATCTTCTTAAACTGCTCCTATTAAATTACCTATTTTTATTTTTAAATTTGTTTATTCTCTAAATTCTCTTATAATGGCTTTATCAAAGTCTTATCCAGGGTCAACTTTACCACCAACAAACTCTCAACAATTAAGATTTGTTCTGGAGTCAGGATGTCTTTTTAAGATTAAAAATTCATCGTTTTGTTTTCAGTGGTCCTTTCATTGTCAATCAATATAGAATATCCATCAAATCACCATACATTAAATTTCAATTAAATCAAATAATTCTGCAGGATTTATCTTAAATTGTAGCATATTAGCTGTTTTTCTGCCACCATCCCCACCTTTTCTTTGCATTGTAATACTCCCTAATCTTAAACTGCCCCGACCTGTTATTTCAACATTTTCATTTCCATAATGATTAATTGCCACATTAATAGGCAGTAATACCCAACGAATATTATCTACTTTCTGAATTACTAATATCCATTCAGCAGCAAACTTTCCCCTACCTTTAAGGATATCACAGACAATTAAAGTTTTATTCTTCTTAAAAAAATTTAATATTTTGTTCTGTTCTTCTTCAGTAAATTCGTTCATGAACATTCTTCTAGAGTTTTTAACATCAGCTTTGTAGGGAGATAATTCTCCAGTAAAATGTTTTAATAGAATTGAAATGTCTTCAGGTATATTCCACATTTCAACATACTTATCCACCCATCTTTTATCAACTTGGTTAAATCCTTTTGGATTACTCACTAATTTTACTTGAATATTTTGAGCATCAATAAGCTTAATTAGCTTGATTGTAATATGCACTTGAACATCAGTTTTATAACCATGAACAACTTCTGCTTTAACATATTCAATTTCTTCTAAATCGTAGCCCATTATTTTTAGCCATTTTTGTGCATCAACATCAACTTTCCAATGATTAAACTTTTTTGCAACATCATGTTCATTTTTGAATCCGTTTTTCGCTAT
This sequence comes from Candidatus Methanovirga procula, assembly GCA_031280375.1. Lineage (GTDB taxonomy): Archaea > Methanobacteriota > Methanobacteria > Methanobacteriales > Methanobacteriaceae > Methanovirga > Methanovirga procula. The sequence continues at coordinate 6,958 of JAITGU010000157.1, forward strand.
TTTTGACCCTTTTTCACTATCCATTGTATATACTCCCATCATCAACAATTTTTTTAATTAAATATTGGATTATATTAATTATAACACTATTACCAAACTGTTTATGTGATTGGCTAACTGAAGGATTAAACTTAAAAGAATCAGGAAACCCCATTAATCTCGCTGTTTCCCTAGGATGTAATTTTCTTACTACATTATTTACTAAATACAGTCCTGTTTTAGCACCTGTTCCACCACCTTCAGCAGATAATGTGATAGCATGTCCATTAGGTAAGTAAATCCTATCCCCTTGCCCTCCTTTATTTACAGTGCCAACTCTCAATGGTCGAGGTGCAATTTTTTTATATTTCTTAATTTTTTTTTCATCTAAAACATATTTTTTATTTATTATATACTCTTCACATTCCTTTTCATCGATTAAAATATCATTTAATGAAGTATTAACATTTAATTGTTGAGGAAAATGAAAATTATGATTATCTAAATCTTTTCTTATACAGATTAAATATATTCTTTCTCTAGATTGAGGGATACCATATTTACTAGCATTTATAATGTCAAAATAAACATTATATTCTAATTCGTTTAAGGTATTTTTTATTGTTCTAAATGTATTTCCTTTGTCATGCTTTTTTAAATTTTTCACATTTTCTAAGAGTAGTATTTTAGGTTTATGATATCCTATAATCCTTGCAATATCAAAAAATAAATTCCCTCTTGTATCATCAAATCCTTTTTGTTTTCCAGAAATACTAAATGCTTGGCAAGGAAATCCTGCACATAAAATATCATGATATGGAATTTTTTCAATATCTTCTTTTGTTATATCACCTAGAGGATAATCACCAAAATTTAATTCATATGTAGAACATGCATGTTTATCAATATCAATACTATAAACACACTCAGCACCAAAAGATTCTAATGCTAGTCTAAATCCACCAATTCCACAAAATAAATCTATAAATTTGATTTTATCTAAACTATTCTTATAATTTTCTTCAATTTTAATCATTTAATCCCTGCAATGAAATATATTCAAAAAGTTCAACTATCTACAACCCATACGAAAAAATTTTTTATCTAAAATTATAATTATAACAACTATGATATTTAAAAATATTTATTTATTAAACAGAGGATAAATTAATTAGTAAATAAGCATATAGTTAAAAAATATCAGACGAATAAACATTGCTATGAAGATACCTCTATTTTAGAATGAAAAAATTATAAGGGGTGAATAATAAATTTAAATGATAAAACTCTGAAAAATTAAGAGAAAAATTAAGAAATATCATTAACGAAGATGAAGAATTAATGATCGAAATTGGTTTTTTGATGAGAGGTGAAGTAATATGGAATAAATCAGCGATTGCAGGGTCTTCATGTGCATGGGGGAGTTGGCAATCAGCATCAAACCCTGTTTTAAGAGATGTTCATTAATATATTTTAATTTTCTCGAAAGGCTCATTTTCAAGAAAAAAATGTGATAAAGAGAACACTATTGTCAAGACAAAATAATTTAGTAAAATTTTAAAAATGAGTTTTCAGGAAATCAAAGGATTATTCAGTTGAAATTTCACTAAATACGATTCTAATGAAAAATTATCAATAATAAAA
>JAITGU010000002.1 GCA_031280375.1 Candidatus Methanovirga procula
AAAGGATTGAAAATTAAAAATATCGCTGAAGATTTAGAAATTCATCGTGATACTATTAGAAAGATTAAAAAAAGATATTTGGAAGGTGGTTTAAAAAGAGTATTGAATGAATAATCCTCGTCCTGGCATGCCTAAAAAATATAGTGATAAACAAGAAGCTAAAATAGTTGCATTAGCCTGCATAAACCCTTCAGAAGGAAGAAAAGAATGGACTATTAAGCTTATAGCAGAAACTCTTAAAGGTAAAGAAGGCTTTGAAACTTTAAGTCGGAAACTGTTAGACTTGTTTTAAAAAAACGAACACCAAGCCATTGACTAAAAGAATGTGATGCATAAAAGATATGGACTCAATACAGGAATAGAATATACAATATTCTGGATTCATATGCTAAAGATTATAGATCCCAAATATCCAGTTGTTTACACGGATGAAAAACCCAAACAACTTCTTGATGACCGTAGAAAAAGTATTCCAATGAAATATAGGCCGTCCGAAAGGTATGACTATAAATATAAAAGAAATGGTAAATCGCATATTTTTGTTGCTGTTGATTACCAAAAATTTTTAATTTTTGTAATTATGAAAATCTTCGATTTTCAGTAATCCAAAGGATTTTCAGTGATTAAAATCTATTAATAAAAGATGTAAACAGATAGGACAACATAGAATAAACTTAAACAATTTGATGGATTAGAACAATATAAAAGAGTAGCTGAAGATTTAGGTTAATCATCAAAGATGTGTATTTTTCATGCTCATGAAAAGATTGTAAGAGAGTGAATTAAAAAGGTATTTAAAAATAACTAAAAGACTATGTAATCACTAAAAATGTCTGTTGTGCGATTATTTGACAGAAATAAATAATATATTCAGAACTTTATGATGAAAAGGAATGTTTAACAGGTAAGCCATTATTTAGACAATATATGATAGATTACCATCATGTAATAATAAAAATTCTGACGAAAAAGATAATTTCTAAACTTTAAAAGCCTCATACAGTTCACTGCTGACAATTTTATACCTAGAACATCGAATACATGTAGAACAATATTTTACAGTGAGACTAAAATAAATCAGAAATTAATATAGTAAATATAAGACTATTGAGGGTTTATTAGAATATTTAGCTTTATTCATGGAAAATGAAGCAATATAAAGAAAAACTCCACAAAACTTTACAACCTCTCATTATGGAAAAGTTTATATATAACAATTATAATTAAGAACATTAATATAATATCCTATTGTGCTTAGATAGGGATTTAAGGGCTTATTTCTTGTCCAATATCTTATAATCAGATTTTTCAAATTTTAATGATCCATTAGGAAGTAAACCTTCCATTTCTTGAACTCTAAACCAAATATACCAACGAACACCTTCACTCATGTTCATACCATAACTTTCACAGTAGTTTTTGAACTTATTCTTCAAATCCTCATCAATATGAAAATTAACCAAAGTAAACTTCTCTACCATTATAAAACCTCCATATAAAATGTTATTATAACACTTAAATAGTATATTAGACAACATATAATTATTACTTAATCTTTAATGATTAATCGGCAATGAACTCTCCATCTCCATAACTCTAAACCACATATACCAGCGGATAACCTCACCCATACTCATACCCTGACTGTCACAATAACTCTTAAACCTAATCTTCAAATCCTCATCCATATAAACATGCACTAAAGAAAGCTTCTCCACCATATAAAAAACTCCTACAAAAAAATTACATCAACTTTTATTCATTTTAAAACACTGCCCCCAGTATTATTTTAAATGTGCATATAAACACCTCATAGTAAACTTTTCTAAAAACATTAAACAAATTAAGAGAATATGTATCAATCTTAAAATCCGTGTAAAAAGATTTGAAATGAACACAATAAAAATATCTGTGTAAAAAAAAATAAAAGAATAAAAACTATTAAATAAATTGTCAAATTTTATATGCATATAAAGACCCCCTCATTATTTATATAATATAACATAATGAGAGACTGTAAAAAAGTGTGGAGTTTTTCATGAAAGTTCATGTTTTATATATAAAGAAATCATGAAAATTGGAAAAAACTCCACAAAAATTTACACCCTCCATAATGAAAATATATTATTTATCCAATATAACATTTCCTTATTATATATTTCATATATAATCATATAAATGTTTTCCATTATTGCTCTTAATACCTTTACAACAATATTTATATCTAAAATGATATATAACAGTAAACAGCCCATAAAAAAGAATATTGAAAAATAAATAAATTCTTCCTGTAAAATCTATCAAAGACTGAAACATTATATTATGATATTATAACAAAAATGTGATTAAAAAAAATAATAATCAATGAAGAATAATAAGTTTAGGTCATGCATACTATGTATTACAAACATAATAATACAACCCATATAATATTATGGAAACTATAGTTAAGAATAATGGATAAATATTGTGATTGATGAACAAAGTGCTATGGAGATTTATAGATCAGTCCCCGATGGTCAAATATTGTGTTCTGCCCTTTACTGCGATTCATATGAGACTTATAATAGAGGATCTCAAGAAAAGTATATTCGAAGACATAGTTATAAGTCTTGTGGAAAAAACTTCAATAACTTCACTAAAAACCTTGTTTACTAAATAATAGAAATATCATTTGGCAATTACTCTATATATTAGTCAATATGAAGTTTTAAAAGTGTTTTACAATTTTTCTAAAAGAACTTAATCTTCATAGAAATACTGTTGGAAATACATCATAAGAAAATTCGTGACTTTTTTTTTTTTACTGGAGAAATAATGAAAAACCCAAAATTTAACAGGGAATGTAGAAAAATGGAAAACATCACATTTATATGCTATTGAAAAAGGCATAAAAAAAACCCCCCATGATTCAGATAACCCACAAAAAAAGAACTTTAAAAAAACTGGACGAGGTAGAAAAAGAGCATGTTAAGGATAAATGTTCATTGTGAATAATTGTGAGAATGGGCATTCTCTTTTAAGACCTTTTTTGAGGATTTTTAGGGGATGTTTTCTAAAGGTTTTTGGCTGGATATATTATGTTTTTCCATGTATTCTATTTAATTATAAAAGAGGATGCTCCAGACAAAATTTTGCAAACTATATTCATTAGTTCGCAAAGCAAAAAAAATAGATGTTGTGAGTTGTATTATAATTAAGTTTATGGCAAAAAAAAACAGCCCAAATAAAGTATTATTGAATGATGATGTATTAAACTTTTCGGTACATGTGATTAAAGATTTGTTAAATTTGAATTCCTCTCCTAATTCAATATATGGTGATAAAACTATTATTTATACACCTGTTTAATGCTGCTGCTTCTCAAAATAGTATTAATCAGGTGAATGACCTTTCTGTTGATGCTCCTAGTGAAGGAACAATTAGATATAGGCTTCGTAAACCTAGATTTGGATCAAATTCAACAGAATTTGAATAATCAATTGAAAAATTCATGAGAGAAACCATACAGAGAAACTAATACTTTGGCTATTGATTACCTTACCATCCAATATTTATGGTAAAGAAATGATGGTGACACTTATTAAAACTAAAGTCTAAGCAGGGACCTGGTCGATTTTTTGCTTTATGCTTCCATTATATGTTATATTGAAGAATAAACATATAATTTGTTTGTAAAGCCTATTAGAAAAGGAGATAGTTTAAAATAACGATTGTAGAGTTCTTAATGAGTGAAATTCAGAAATAGTGGGTTTAAAGTTAAGGGGCTTTTACCTTGATAAGGGAGTTTTTACATAGTAGAAGTTTATAGATTATTCTTCAGAATAGAGAATATACCTTCATGTTATGTCTTGTGTGAAGAGAGGAATCATACTGGAGGACATACGAAATACTTTTCAAAAATGTGGGAAAAGCTGCATCTACCAACTACACATAGGGTGTTAGATTTTCGCCAAAAAATGAAGAACAGATATTGCTTGTTTAATATACTTTAAAACTTGTCCAGGATATTTTTTTAAAAGTACATCTGTAAAATAACTTAAATTTAATAT
>JAITGU010000001.1 GCA_031280375.1 Candidatus Methanovirga procula
TGTGATAAAATGGTAGTTAAAATTGGAATAGTTAAAAGTGGAAATATTGGTACTTCACCAGTATTAGATCTATTACTTGATGAACGTGCAGACAGACCAAACATCGATGTAAGAATAGTTGGCTCTGGTGCTAAAATGGGTCCTGAACAAGTGGAAGATGTGGTTCCTAAAATTAAAGACTTCAACCCAGATTTCATAATATTCATAAGCCCAAACCCAGGTGCTCCAGGACCTGTTAAAGCAAGAAAAATATTATCTGGCTATGATATTCCAGCAATCATCATAGGTGATGCTCCAGGAGCAAGCAAAAAAGATGAAATGAATGATCAAGGATTAGGTTACATAATTGTTAAAGGAGACCCAATGATTGGTGCAAGAAGAGAATGGCTTGACCCAACTGAAATGGCTTCTTTCAACGCAGATGTTATTAAAGTCTTAGCTTTAACTGGTGCTTACAGAGTTGTTCAGAATACAATAAACAAACTTATAGCAGATATTGAAGCAGACAAGCCATTAAAGTTGCCAAAAGTAATCATTACAGCCGAAAAAGCTGTTGAAACTGCAGGATTCAACAATCAATATGCTAAAGCAAAAGCAATAGCTGCTTACGAATCTGCTGAAAAAGTTGCTGATATTGACCTAAAAGGATGTTTCATGGTTAAAGAATCTGATAATTACATTCCTTTGGTTGCTGCAGCACACGAATTAATTGGAATGGCAGCTAAATTAGCAACTGAAGCAAGAGAAATTGAAAAAAGTAATGATACTATTTTAAGAACTCCACATGGTGGAAAAGGTAATGCTCTCTCAAAAACCTACTGTTTAGATAAACCATCTTAATTTAGTTTTTTTAACAAATAAATATCTTTTTTCTTTTTTAGTTATTCCATTAATATTCAAGGAATTTTAAGAAAATATTGAGCTTTAAAGAAATCAGCAACTCATAAAAATATTCTACATCCTTCAACAAATATTTCTGTTTTTTCTAAATTTCATTATCAATAGTAATTTTTGAATCTATAAGGGATTCTCTTATTTTATTACGAAAATTTTATATAGTATTATTATATAAATAATAAATATTGGTATAAACAATAAAAAAATCAAAATACTTTTAATTAAAATAATTCATTTTTTAAAATTGATTAATTTTTAATTTAGTTAATCAAATACTTAGATTTAAGCTAAAAATTGTAATTTTGAATAATAATTTAAATATATTTTAATAAGTATATGTTATGATAATATATTAAATATGATCATGTAGTAAAATATGATTATTAAATTTGAAATTTTGTTTAATTATAGTCATTGATATTAATAATTTAATTAATAAATTTTTTATATAATATTTTTTATTGTTGAAAATTTATTTTCAACTTAGAAGAATTTATTCTCTGTTTGAAAATATCATTTAACACATGATTTATTTTATTATTAAATAATTTAAAATTCATTATATCAATAAATACACTATTTAATTAAATAAAACTTGAAATAAAACAATATTATATTTATTTAAAAAGTCCATTACTTACAAAAATTATGTCAAGGACTGTAGTAAAAAATATTAAGAAGGAAAATATTAAATGGAAAGAATAATCGAATTATTTTTCAAATCAGCAAATATGCAACGTTGGAATGATCATATTCGTCCTGTTAACCTTGTTGAACTTGATAAACAGGCACATAAGATAATAATTGCATATACAATAGCTAAGACAGAAGAATCTGAAAATAATGAAATCAATTGGATAGATTTAATAAACAAATTTCTATTTGATTTCTTTTATAGAATCGTTTTAACAGATTTAAAACCACCAATTTTTCATAAAATGATTGAAAAGAAAGAAAAAGAGTTAAATCAATATGTTTTATCAATCATTGAACCAAAATTAAATAGTTTTAACAGGGATTTTGCAGATAAGTTCAGAAAATATGTTAACTCTTATAAAAATTCATTTGAAGATAAAATTCTTAAAGCTGCTCATTACATAGCCACTAATTGGGAATTTAAAATAATTTACAATTCAGGTCCGTTTATATATGGAATAGATAAAACAAAAGAGGATATTGAAAAGCGAATCGAAGATTATTATGACTTAAATGGTGTTCAAAGAGTTTTCTGGGATAAAAGACTTTATGGGTTTATAGATTTATGTGGACAGTTAAGATTTCAGAAAAGATGGGCTTACATGCCAAGAGTTCCAGAGACATCAGTTTTAGGGCATATGTTAATGGTAGCAGCAATTAGCTATTTATTCACAGTTAATTCAATTGAAAATCCATGTAATAAAAAATTATACAATAATTTTTTTTCCAGTCTTTTCCATGACCTTCCAGAAGTCTTAACAAAAGATATTGTCTCTCCAATTAAAAGATCAATTGAAGGTTTAGATGTTTTGATTAAAGAGTATGAAACTTATCAAATGGAAAATGAAATTTTGCCTCTTATTCCTGATAGTTGGGGGAAAGAATTAAAATATCTAACAGAGGATGAGTTTGATAATAAAATCATTGATAAAGGAAAAGTTAAAAAAGTTGTATCTGTTGAGGACTTCAATCGATATATTTTCCCCAATTGATGGAGAGTTAATTGAGGTGGCTGACAAATTATCAGCATATACTGAAGCTATTGCTTCAATAAGGCATGGTGTAAAATCAAAAGAATTGGAAAATGCATCAAAGAATATTAAAGACGAATTTTCTTCTAAAAAAATATCTAACTTTAATGTTAAGTCTCTTTATGAAAATATAGAGAAAATAATTAATGGATAATTAGTAAATTTAGGACTTTACGAAGAATAAAAACTTTTATGAATAATAAGTTTATTTTATTAAGCTAACTTTAATAATGACACTTATAAAAAAAATAGCATATTTTAAATAATAAATGAAAATTAAGAATCTAAATCAAGTTAAAAAAATTAACAGAATCATATTTAAACTCAGAATACTTAATTTCACAAAACACTCTACTTTATTTTTAAACTTTATTAATGCTTGGAATAAAAACCATGAAAAAATAGCTGTATAATAATTCAATGAAAATGTCCTTATAATTAAAAAATATGATCGATTTTTAGATAGTTTTATACCCTCTTTAAAAATAGGAATACATTCACTGTAAACTTTTTTAAAGTCATCATATCTTAAAAATAGAAAATGAGAAACTAAAAAGCTGGGACTATAATGATCAAAATAAATTTTTTTTGTGTTAGAATCTTCTTTTCTAAGATAATTCACATATAGGAACAATACACCTTCTATAATATCTAAATACGTTAAGGGAGTCAGGGTATTCATTATAGAATCAGATCTATGAATATGAAAGTAACCAACATAACTGTTGAATACTGCAAAATTAGAAACTTTAATAAAACATATCATCATAAAATTTACATCTTCATATAAATATTTGAAAAACCTGATGTTATTATCAATTAAAAAGCTTTTTATAAATATTTTATTCCAAAGACTAAATAAAACAAGCCATTGTTGTCTATCTGGACTTTTCCACCCACTATTTGAATAATTTCCTTCAAATTTAATAAAATCAAGATCATTATAATTGAAATTTATTATTTCATCCTTTTCTAAAAATCCACAAGCTACAAAATCAAGAGTTTCATCATTAATAGCTTTATTATACAATTTTTCACAGATTTCTTTATCATATTTATCATCATCATCTAAAAACATAATATAGTCACTATTAGCAGATTCAATGCCAATATTGCGAGGTTTACTGGGATTTCCACTATTTGTTTTTAAGAATATAGACTTTATATTTTCATATTGTTTTGAAAAGTTTTCTAAAATTTGTTTTGTATTGTCTATAGAGTTATCATCTACAATGATGAGTTCAATATTTTCAAAGCCAATAGTTTGATTGATAACTGAATTAATTGCTCTCTTAATATATTTTTCAGCATTAAAAGTGGGAATTATGACACTTATCGTATAACAGCTCTCTCTCTCTCTCTCTCTCTCTCTTTATTGTTAGTATCTAAATTATTCATGAGTTACCCCTTTTTTAATTTTCCTAAATTTAATTTCAATTGTTTAAATAATTTTAAATTTAAACTATAAATTAAATCTAAGAACACTATTTTAAATAATCCCTTTTGTGCTTGGAATTTGATTATGCTCTACTCTTGTCGCTTCTTTTAAGGCCTTTGAAAAGCTTTTGAAAAGAGATTCAACTTTATGATGGTCATTAGAACCTGTAACTTTACTGTTAATATTTATTTTAGCTGTTGATGTGAAAGACTCGAAAAAATGAGGAACAGATTCAGAACTCATATCCCCTATTTTATAGCTATTAAAGGAGATATCAATTAAATTATATGTTCTACCACTAATATCAATAGCTACAGTGGAAAGTGAATCATCCATTGGAACAATTGCGTGAGCCATTCGTTTTATACCTTTTTTATCTCCAAGTGCTTTTAAAAAAGCTTCACCTAAAACCATTCCAGTATCTTCAATTGTATGATGATCATCAATTTCTATATCTCCAACAGACTTAATGTCCAAATCAAAAAAACTATGTTTTGAGAAAGATTCTAACATATGATCAAAGAATCTAATCCCTGTATCAATATTGTAACTTCCTTCTCCATCTAAATTAATTCTAATTCTAATATATGTTTCAGATGTTTTTCTCTTAATTTTAGCTATCCTACTCATTTTAATCACTAACCTATTAAATCATCTTCATGAGGTTGGTTATTTCTTTCAGCCCTATCGTCTCCAGGAGCATTTCTATCTATTAAAATAGCCCCAGTAGGACATTTAGAAGCACATATTGTACATACATGACAATATTCTAAATTAGAGGCATGTGCAATTTTATTTATTGACCAAATTAATTCTCCTTTTGGACAAGCATTTTTACAATCTCCACATGCAGTACACTTATTCTCATCAACATATATTTTTAGCATGTAGTCCTCCTTAAGTTATTTAATATAAAGATTAAATTAAAGATAATATCCTTAGATAGTTGAGCTATAATTTTAATAATGCAATAGACATAGCTTTAAATCCTACATAAACCTCTTTACCCAACTCTAATTTCAAATCAGTGGAAGCAAATTTTGTAATATCTGAATAAACTCCAATATTTCCAACATTCACTTTTATTCTAAATAGGTTATCTATAAGTTGCATTTCAGTAATAGTACCTTTAAGTATGTTTCTAACACTGGATTTGTAGGGTTCAAGTGTTATAAAAATATTGTCATAACTAATTAATGCTAAGACTTTATCTCCAACAGAGTAATTGTTTTTTCTTGGTAGAGTTATTATATTATCACTAATCTCAATTTCCATAATTCCATTATCTTTATCAACATGAGTAATAATAGTTTCAATTTCATTTATCCCATTGTTAAGTTCAATCATTGCATTAAGAGCTTTACACTCTTTTAAAATTTTTTCACCGTCAGATGAAAGAAAAGTACTTCCACCTCCACCTTTACCACCTTTATTTGTAATAACAAGTTTAATATCTAACCCTTTTTCTATATCTTCAATGTAGTTTAATGCTGTTTTGTATGAAACTTTTAATTCTTTTGATGAGCGATATGTTGAATGAAACATGTCAATATAATTTAAAATTTTAAACTTGTTGTGGCTAAGTAAATATTCTTTTCCTCTCCAAAAAATATTGTAAGCAGGGATTATTTTAACTTTTGTAACATTCTTATCTAATTCATTTGACTTATTTTCTGATATAATAACAACTCCACATAGTAATTTTTATTAACATTCATTTTTATAATTAATATTAATTATTTTAACTAATACTCATCTATTTTATAATGATTAGTTTTAATTATTATTTTTAATTTATTTTTTTTTTTTAATTTATTTTTTATGTTGCATTAAACATAAAGATAAATTTTTATAATATTATTTTTTGTAGTTATTAAATTATATATATTATACTAAATTTCTATTATTATTAAATATAACTACAATTTGTCTTGAAATGTGAAAGAGTTTCAAAAAATTAAAATAGTTAATTATTTTTAAATTATAATCAGTAGTTCGTAAAGTATTTAATAAGTTCATTTAATCACATTATCATTAATTTCCATTTTTAATAATTCTTATTTCGTCTTTAGTTAAATTATATAATTCATAGACAAGTTTATCTATTATAGCCAGCACTACCTAATGGACTTCCCAATAATTTCATTATCCAATTCTTTTGCCTCGTATTTCTTATACCATTGAATTAATGCTCCTTTATGATTGTGGTTAATTATTAATATTTCCCATATTTCTTATAAATCATTACTCAACCTTAAAAAAGTATTTTTAATTATCGTATACCGCAGGAATATCCTTTATTTCACATTTAACATCTGTTGTGAACCCATTGCCAATTTCAATATCCTTAATTGCTAAAGCCATTAATTTAATCTTACCAGTGTAAGCCCACCAATATTTTTTATCCTCAATTTGTTTAAAAGCCTCATTAATCAGACTATCCATTGATTTAGATTGATCAGCCGTGTATTTCATCTCTATAATTAAAGTTTGATCTTGCATATTATTCTCAAGAACAAAATCAATTCTACCATCTTCAATAGATTTCTCCTCAGTCAAATAAAAATCTGCCTCCTCAGCCCACACCCTAAATAATAAAGGATAAACTTTCCATTTCTCTTTATTATCCATACTAATTCTATTATAGTATGGTATTCCTACAATAAAAGCCCTTAAATTCTCAGATAATCTTTTACAATTTCCTTCAATAACCTCATTCCAAATAAGCTCATTAAAATTCTTAAACTTATTTCCAAATTTCTCAACATATATTTTAGTAAGATTATCATCATAAGCCTGCTTAACCTCAAAATTAGGAATCCTAAGAAAATACTCTGTTTCATTATTTTCATTAAGAAATGTCCTATCAATTGTTAAGTAACCACCTTGAAAGAGTAGAGGAACATCCTTTATTTTCATTGGGTCGATTTCATTTAAATCACCTTCACTCAATTCCATATTCTTAAAATCAATATCTACTCTCTTGTCTCTTAATATATTCACTAAAAAGTGTGGTGTTCCTGTAGAAAACCAATATTTAGACAATTTTCCATTCTTTAAGGCAGATAAAGTGGAAAACGGATTGAAAACCTTTTTTTCACCATCAAAACTATAGCCATCATACCAATAGTTAATCATGGATAAAGCTTCATCATAACTCATATTATTCTTATCAGCAAATAAATAAATGTGTTCATTACAGTATTCATCTAATTCTTTATGTGTTATGCCACAAATAGTTGAATATCTATCTATTAAAGTTATATCTGTTGGATTGTTTAATTTAGAGAAAATAGAGGTATGTATGAATTTACTAATTCCTGTTATGAAAACAAACTTAAGAAATTCATCTTTATTTTTTAAAGTCTGATAAAAACTTTGGAGCATCTTACGGTTGGTATCAGCTAATTCTTTATTATCTATGTTATCAAGTATTGGAGCATCATATTCATCAACTAAAACAATGACTTCCTTGCTATTACTATCATATAATTCTTTTATTAAATTCGAGAACTTTTTCCTAACTGAAATTTCCTTATTAAGTTTTATTTTATTTGTTTTTGCAATAGTTTCAATGGTATTATTTAAGTCTATTTCTAATTTTTCAGTTGAACGATTATCCATATCACTCATATCTAAAGATATTACATTATATTTTTTATTCCAATCCCACTTATCATAAATATAAAGTCCTTTAAACAAGCCTTTATTTCCTTTAAACAATTCTTCTAATGTACTCACTAACAAGGATTTACCAAACCTTCTTGGACGAGAAAGAAAAACTATCTTCTCATTATGTATTAAATCATAAATTTCCTTTGTTTTATCAACATACAAATAATTATTTTCCCTTAAAAACTCGAACGTCTGTGTACCCATGCAAATCCTCTTTAAATCATCATGTTTTGAAAGTTTTTCATTCTTATCTTCTCCCATATTAATCAACCC
>JAITGU010000059.1 GCA_031280375.1 Candidatus Methanovirga procula
TACTTAACGAAAGAAACTATGGCTTGGTGTAAGTGATAGGAATGAAAAAAAATAGTAAAATTAATTAGAATTTCAATAAAAAGAAAGCAGACAAAAAATTATCAAAATACTATATTTAATACCCAAAATTAAGTTGTCTTGACAATAGTTTCCATAATATTATTTAGAGTTGTATCGTATATAAATGTTTGTAATATATAATGTGTATGAGCTTGTTAGACAACCTTGTTGTTGAAAAAAATTTTTATAAAATATCTTAAACAAGTTCTAAAATAAGATATTACTAAAAGTTGAGAATATAAATTATTGTCTGTATTCTAAATATCAAATATATTTTTCAAAATAAGAGATACATTTAAATATAATGAATTACTAATTAATTTTGATAATGAGCAAATTTTACATAATGCTTATTATTAATAATTAAAAAATATTTTATATAAAAATGTGGAGATGTGAAATCATGGCAAAAAATGAATTACCAATTGCACCTGTTGCGAGAATCGTTAAAAATGCTGGTGCTGAAAGAATAAGTGAAGATGCGAAAGCAGCTTTAGTTGATGCGTTAGAAGGATGTGCTACTGCAATAGCAGAAAAAGCTGTTTCCTATGCAAAACATGCTGGTCGTAAAACAGTTAAAGTTGAAGATATTAAATTAGCTGTTAAATCGCAAACCTGTGGATGTTAATTTTTAACATTTATTTTTTTTATTTTTTTTAAATTTTATTAACTTTTTCTCCATAATTATATTCAAATATTAATTTTTATTAAAAACATTTTCATGTTCATGGATAAAGAGTTAGTTAGGTATTTAGGTGCATTTAATGTATTTGGGTCGAATATTGGCATTGGGAGTTAATAAAAAAGAGAAGCCTTTTGTAGCTTACAGAGTATCAAGTAGATCTTTTCCAAATAGAAGAGTGAAGGTCTCTAATAAAGTTGCTTCAATAATACCAAAAGAAGGATATGAAACAGATATTTTTGAAAATCCTTATATTGCATACAACTGTTTAAGGATCGTTGATAATGTAGCTGTTATAACAAATGGTTCTCACACAGATGTTATCGCTGATAAAATAAACTCTAAAATGAATTTAAAGGATGCCTTAACCTTATCCCTTTTTACAATAGACTATGAGAAAGATGAATATAATACTCCAAGAATAGCTGGAGTTATTAATCCAGAGGAATATGAATCATACATTGGTATTGTAACTCATGAAAAAATATTGGTTGAAAAAATAGAACACGGAACAGCTAAATTTATATCTACTTATCAACAACAAAGCCCAAAAATCACTGATTTTCCAGTTGAAACTTCTAAGGACCTTGCAGAGTTTATATTTGATAAAGAAGAGTTTAGAAACTTTACAAATCCAGTTTCTTCTGTTGGAGCTATTTATGATGGTGAGTGGACAATTGATTCAATAAATTAAATTCCACGATCATTAAGGTCATGATCATTTTCAATGTTATTAATAGCATGAGTATGATATGTTGGTGAAAAAAATATACTGTTTTTCCAGTTTTTTATAATATTCATTGTTTTTTTTTATTTTGATAGTATAAAACAAAATTTCCTACATTTTAATAATTTTTTCATTTTTTTTATAAAATTTTTTATATTTTTAATAATTTATTAGATATTATTAATATAACGAATTTAAATTTAATTAAATTATATCAATAATTCAATTTGTAAAAAAATATGTCATAAACTATAGTTGGAAATAAAATAAAAATTGCAATAAAAAAAAAATATTAAAAGTAAATAACAATTTAAATATTGGAGAAAAACTAATGGAAATTCTTGAATTGATTAAATTCTTACAAATTAAGTTTACTATTTTTAAAAACCATAAAACCAATAAATAATTAATCCTACAATTATCCAAAGTATTAATCTCATCCAGGTTACAATAGGAAGTACAATCATTTGAGATAAACAGACAATAACATCTAAAATGGGAATTAAGGGAATATTTATTGTCATATTTAACCACTTGAAACCAGACACACATTTGCTGAATAGCTATTGAAAATGGTGCTGAACATTTAATTGGGCATTATAATTAACAATTCCTGTGAGAACAAGAGATACAGTTATATATAAAATAGAACAGATCAATATAGATGTTAAAATAGATATAGGCATGTTTCTTTCAGGATTATGAGTTTTTTGAGCTAAAGTATATTGACTATTTAATATTCTGATAATTTTAGTAGGTTAATTATTATCTTGGAAGAAATAGAAATATTGGTGAATATCTAAAATCTCAGTCCTTATTTTCTAAATCATTATATGCGGATGTAGCAGCTATTGCACCTTCACCACAGGCAACAATTAACTGTTGTAATCCACCAGCAATATCTCCAGCAGCATAAATAAAAGGAATGTTAGTTTTCTGCTTTTTATTAGTTATTATTTGATTATCATTATTAAGCTCTATATTAAGATTTTTAGCTAATTCAATCACAGGTAGAGAACCAATTGCTACAAATATTCCATCTATCCCTATAATTTTCTGATTTCCTTTGTTATCTTCTAATACAACAGATTTTACAGTTTTATCTCCTTTAATTTCTTTAACTTCTGAGTTAAAAATCGTTTTAATGTTTTTATCTTTAATCTTTTCTTGTAGATATTGTTCTGCCCTAAAATTTTCTCGTCTATGAACTATTGTAACATCTACTCCAAGATTGTCTAAGAAAATAGCTTCCTGTAAGCTACTATTTCCACCACCTACAATTATAACTTTTTTATCTTTAAAAAATATTCCATCACAAGTTGCACAATAGCTAACTCCAAGACCTGCAAATTTTTTCTCACCATCGACCCCCAATTTTCTATATTTTTTTCCCATAGCCAGTATAATAGCTTTAGCAAAATATTTTCTTTTTGTTGTAGATATTTCAAACCCATTTTCAATTTTAACAATGTTTTCCACAGCTTCATTTTCTCTTAGCTCTAAGAATTTTTGTGCTTGTAGTTTCATTTTTCTCATTAGCACTAATCCCGAAACTATTTCAAATCCAGGATAATTTTCCATTGAAGGAATTTCTAATCCAAGTCCTCCAGCCACTGATTTTTCAAGAACTAATGATTTAGAACCCTGTCTTCCAGCATATATTCCAGCTGTTAATCCTGCAGGACCAGCACCTACAATAATTATATCATAACTTTTCATACTATCCTCCTTGTTGAACTAAATTATTTGTTAAGAACTTTTAACGAAACTTAACTTGTTAAGTTAGAAAAATCTTTGATTTCGAGCAGAGAGAGAAATTTGAGGAATGAAATTCCTGTTGTTCCGAACAGAGTGAGGAACTTAGGATAGAGTTTCCGTTATTTTTTTAATTTTCTTAAACTTTTCTTACCTTTAGGTAAGTTAGGATACGAAGTATCCATTATTTCGAAAGTCGTGAGAAACTTAGGAAACGAAGTCTCCGTTGTTGTCGAAGACAACTTAGAAACCGAGGTTTTGTTTATTTCTGAAAGAAATTCAATGAAATTTCTAATTTCATGTTTTTGAGAGTTTTCTATGATTTGTTAATTACTGAACTGTAACAACCACAACTTTTTTCTTCACTCTCTTCATTTTGCACTGGGGTTTTTAATTCTTGAACTGTAACAGAGACAAATGAGTAAGGATAACCAGTTTCATCAACTTTTCTTAACATTGGTGAAATACCTTTGAAATAGCAGTGAATATCTCCAGTATCACCAATATTCATGATGAATGGATTTGAACCTTTAAAATTCCCAAAAAACTTAATGACTTCATTCATATTTTTTTCATTGCATCGGAAGTTAATACTCATTATTCCATCTTTTCTAATCTTCAATCTAACAAATTTTTCATTGAGCTCTAATTTTTCATTAGAATTTGTTTTAAATATTATATCTTCACTAATTTCTGACATAGCTACACCAAAAACAATTATCAATATTAATTAAAATGTTTATATTATAGATATTTAATATAAAAGTTAAAATTATTTACTAACATAGTGTTTATTAATTTTAATCATGAAACTAAAATAGTTGTGAGTAAGTATTATAATTTTTTTATATTAAATAAATCTTATTTTTATATATATAATTTTTAAATTTAAAACTTTTGTTTTTATATTAAGTTACAAATTTAACTTAAATTAATTTTTTTTACTAAAATTAATTATTCATTAATCTTACTATTTAATTTAAAGTAGCGTTAATAATAATAATAATAATAGAAATATTTATTAAGAAATAAAAATAAATGAAAAATAGAGATTATTTATTTAAAAGTTTTAAAAACCTTCTAAAAATAGAAAATAAAGCTTTTTAAAAGAATATTGTTCTTCTTTTAGTTGAATAGATAAAGTAGGAGCCAATTAATGGATTTTAATATCATAGAAAATATAATGCTTGTTTTGAGTGTTGTTTACTTTTTACTCCCAGCTTACATTGCAAATTTAAGTGGGCTGGCTTTTGGAGGCAAAAATCCTCTTGATATGGGGAAAAATTTCAGTGATGGTAATAGACTGATTGGTGATGGAGTCACATTTGAAGGTTTTGCTTATGGAGTGTTATTTGGTGTGATATTTGGAGTAATAGAAGGATTTATAGCTGGAAATATCTTTTTTGGTTTTCAAATAGGATTACTATTAAGTTTCGGTGCTTTAGCTGGAGACGCTGTTGGAAGTTTTATAAAAAGAAGATTTGGGCTTTCTAAAGGGAAACCAACCCCATTTCTTGACCAATTAGACTTCTTTATAGGAGCTATTCTTTTTGTATCTTTAGTAACTTATGTGTCTGTGGATTACATTATTATAGGAGCAATTTTAACTTTAATTCTACATTTATCAACGAACACAATAGCTTATATCTTAGGTATTAAGGATGTTTGGTATTGATTTGTTGCCTGTCAATAAAAATTCAGCATATACGATTAAGTAATAGTTATAAACTTTTCAATGCAAAATCAATTTTCTCTAAAGCTATTTTTAAGAGAGGTCTTGGAATTGCAATGTTCATTCTCATAAATCCATTTCCACTTTCACCAAAAATAGATCCTTCTTCTAAAGCTACTCCTGCATTATCTTTTAGTAATGAGTTTAATGTTGCTCCATCCATATTTAATCCACGAAAATCTAACCAAATAAGATAGGTTCCTTCAGGCTTTATAAGAGCCACATTTTCAAATTTATCAACATAATCAATTAATAAATTTAAATTCCCATGAAGATATTCAAGAACTTCTTCAAGCCAATCATCACAATATCTAAAAGCAGCTTCAAAAGCCGTGTAAGCAAAAAGATTGGGAGATGGTAATCCTAATTGTGCAGATATAAACTCTTTTCTAAGTTTGTCATTTGGTATTATAATAGAAGAAATATTTAATCCTGGAATATTAAATGTTTTACTTGGAGAAATACATACAATTGAGTTTTGTTCAAACTCTGGAGATATTGTAGCAAATGATGTATGTTTGTTATTATTAAAGAGGATTTCACTATGAATTTCATCAGATATAATCTTCAAATCATTTTCTAAAGCTATTTCACCAACTTTTGTGATTTCTTCCTTAGTCCATACTCTCCCTACTGGATTATGAGGATTACAGAATATCATAGATTTTATAGGTTTGTAGTGTGATATGCGACCTGATTCAGACTTTAATAAAGATTTCAAACCATCGAAATCTATTTCATAATGACAATTTATCAACTTTAGTTGGTTGTTGACAACTTGACAGCCACTATTTTTAATAGTGGGGAAAAAAGGATGATAACAGGGTTCTTGAAGTATTATTCCATCTCCAGGATAAGCTATTGAACGGATAGCGTAATTAAGAGCAGGAATAACTCCAGGTGTAAATACAATCCATTCTGGATCAATTTTCCAATTAAATTTGTTTTCTAAGCGATTACAAATAGCTTCAAGTAGACTTTCTTTTGCTTGGGTGTAGCCATAGAATGGATGGTCTGCACGATTTTTTATTGCTTCTTTTATAGGTTCTGCAATAGGGAAATCCATATCAGCAATCCACAGGGGGATTAAATCATCTTTTCCAAAAATATGTTTCATCTCATCCCATTTCAAACATCCTGTATTTTTTCTATCATAAATTTTGTCAAAATCATATTTCATTCAATCCCTCAACAAACATATAATTACTTACTCATGAATAAACTAACAACTGTTATATTTAATTATTAACATTTATAACTTTTTATATTGAATTTTTTTATTTAAAAATATTAATAATACTTGAAGATATTAATTTATTTGAAAGTACTATTTATATATGACTTTATATAAATAATATAATACTAAATAAAATTTATTGAGAAAAAATCATGGAAGAGTATAATTATTACTACAAGATATTTTGATCCGTTGGATGATTTCTTGTTTTCACAGCACATGACAAGTGAAGGAATGGAAAGACAACTAAAATCATTTATCAATGCAGTGCTTAGAGAAAACAATAATTCCATTGAATTCATCAATATAATCGAAAATAAAATAATTTCAGTCGAAAATTCGAGGCAAAATTGTATGCTTGATTTAAGACCAGTCTTCTGATGGAAGACATTTCATAGTGGAAGTGTAAAGACAAAACCAGCATCACTTAAAAAAAATCTGATATGGCTATTAAACTCCAAATATGAATAGATTTAAGTCTCTAAATTAGAGGATAAATTATAACTTAGATTCAGATTAAAAAAATAGATTAAAAAACTAAAAAGAAAAACATGATGATAGAAAGTTTAATAAAAATAATAAATGATAATGTTGAGAAAAAGATTCCTAACAAATATCTACTAAACTTTCAAAGTTATTTAGAGGAAAATGGGATTTTAACAAACCCATTAAACATAATATCTATAAATATAATGGCTATTTTCGTCACGATTTTGATATCAATATTAATATCTTTAATTTTAAATGTAAATCTAATTATTTCATTATTAATAGCTATTATCACTCCACCTGTTTTTTTAATTTTATATTTTGTATTAATGTCTGAGAAAAGAAAAGAAGAAATTGAAAAATCCACACCAGACTTTTTAAGACAAATGTCATCAATACTTAAAACAGGGATGTCTTTTGAAAGTGCTTTGGTTGAATTCACTAATTATGGATCTACTCCACTACACACAGAAATAAGAAGAGCTATTTTAGAAGTGAAAATGGGAAAAGATTTTAATACAAGTTTGATGAATATTTCTGAAAGATTGAAATCAAAAGACCTTAAGAGAACTTTTAAAATAATAATTGAAGGAAGAAAAAGTGGTGGTGGGCTTTCAGATATTGTGGATAGTGTGGCTGAAGACCTTAGAATGATAAATGAATTGAAAAAAGAGAGAAAAACAGCTGTTATGATGTCTGTGACATTTTTAATTATTTCTGCTGTAGTAGCCACTCCTTTTACTTTGGGAATGGTTGGAGTCTATTCCTCATTTTTAACAAGTCTTGGTAAGGAAACTGAATTAGTGAAAACAGCTATTATTTCAGCAGGAGCATATATTGTTATTCATTCAACTTTGGTTGGTTTTATAATTGGGGCGATACTTTATGGTGACTTTAAAAAAGGTTTGAAGTATTCACTTCCGTTAGTTTTAGTTTCCTACGGAATTTTTTATATGGTATCAACCTTTGGAGTTATCTTCTTAGGAATTCGTTTCTAATTAATAATATGATGTTTAAGAGATTATAGTTAAATATGGTGGAGAATCTATTTAAGAAGTAGCTATTAATAGATTAAAGAGGAGAAATAATGAAACATTATCTAAACGAGTTAAAATTGATCAAAAGGGACAGGCAGGAGCCGAATTAATACTTTTAATTGGAGCTATGTTAATAATAGTTTTAATGGTGGTTTACTTCTATAAAAATTATTTAGGAGATTTAAAAAATGAAATTAGTGGTAATGAATTAGACGAATTAAATAAATCAATAGAAGCTATTTCATCTAAGTTTATTAACAAATAATAAAAAATGTTTTAAAAATAAATAACACATAATAATAAAATAATATTACAAAACCATATATAAATTCCAGCATAAATCCAATGAAAAATATTCTAATCATGATGAATTAGAACTATTTTGGCTCCATTTGGATCTTTAAATAAAGCCATTTGACCAACAGATATTTTTGTAGGTTCTAAAATAAATTCAACACCTTTAGATTTAAGTTCATCTACTGTTGCTTTCAAATCTTCAACCTCCATGCCTACAGAGAATAGACCAGTTTTATGCTCACTTTGGTCAGGCATGTTCACTTTTTGTCTAGGCAACATGTTTTTTTTCTCCTTATTATGAATAAGTTCCAATAATGTATCTCCATCACCTTTTAGCAATGTAATTTTACCGTTTATAATATCAAAACTGCTATCAACTTTAAAATCCATGACTTCAGTATAAAACCTAATTGATTCATCCATATCTTTAACCATCACTGTACTGTACTTAATTTTCATATTTTCACCAGTTAGCTTATTTTTATATAATTTATTTAATAGATATTTTTATTTTATTATTTTATTTAAGATTAAATTATTTTTTGTTACATTAACTTATGATTTTATTTAAAATAATAGAAGATAAAGCAACATGATATAAAATAATAGATCAAGAAATCATTTATATAGAATATGATATAATAATTCCACGAAAAACATAACTTCATACTAATACTAATACTACTTCTTCCCATCCCACACATAATCAAAAAATATAATCTAATCTCAAAAGAAATAATTAAGGAACATATTGAAATACTGCATTTCCACAATCATAAACCTGCACATAACCTTCTTTTTCCATTATTTGCTTTTCACTCATCCCTCCATCTTTAAAAGCTATTGAATAACTATAATTATCGAATAATTTGGCTAATTTATGTTTTTGGCAGGCTTCACGACTTTTCCATTCATCTCCAAGAACCCATTTATAGTTAGGTTCACTTGTTCTAATCTTTTTAAACCCGAGTTTTTCATATATTTGACATTTATTATAAGCTATATCACAATAACTAATCACAGAAGGATAATTATGGTCTTTTAAAAAGATATTAAATGCTTTTCTGGCAAATCCATGAGTTACAGTTGTTTTCTTACTACATAACCTATATAATTCATAATCTCCTTTGCTTTTATTCCTTGTTTTTGTAAAGGTCATACAAGATATTATCTCTTCAGTTTTTTTATGAATCGCTGCATATCCTTTGGTTTTATTCCCTGATCCTTGCCTATGATTTTCATCTAAGAATTCTTTAACACGAACTCCTCTTTTGATTAAGTACTGATAACTATGTATATGTGTAGGTTTTAATAATATACTTAAATATTTATCTAAATTATTCAAATCTTTCTCAAACAAATGAATTAAATGAATATCTTTGCTATTCGCTTTTTTAGTTCTATTGAAGTAATAATATTTATTTATTCTTAATGATTTGTCTTTAAACATGTTAGTTAGATCATCTGCTGATGTTGGATTTATATCAATAGCTATGCTTTTTTTAGGAACATATATATCAAATCTTTCGTGTTTTTTCTTAAATGGATTATGTCCTATTTTGTATTCAATGCTATGTGATTCTAACCAATTCAATACATAAGATAAACGAAAACCAAGACTTAATTCATGATCTGAAAACTTTTCACATATTTCATCCTGTGTTTGACTATCTAAATCTGTTTTAGAAGTCTTAGAACTATTAGTAGCATTATAATTCAATATATCTACCTTTTTCTATAAAACTCTTTAACCAATATTTAAGTTTAATAATAAATTTTTATTAAATGAGAAAAAATTTCATTTAGTTTTTTTAATAGAACAGAAATGGGTAATTTATTTATGGGATTTAGAATAGGGTAGTTAGCTATTCAGTTGATTAAATCAGCTATTCGTAATTCTTATGAGCAATTTAACTTTTTAAAAGTGAGTTAATTGTAATACGAAAATTCAGTCTTATATTATTGTTAATAGTGTTTAGTATTTAAATGTTTCTATATTAATAAATTATACATTTTTCTGTATT
This sequence comes from Candidatus Methanovirga procula, assembly GCA_031280375.1. Taxonomy (GTDB): domain Archaea; phylum Methanobacteriota; class Methanobacteria; order Methanobacteriales; family Methanobacteriaceae; genus Methanovirga; species Methanovirga procula. The sequence continues at coordinate 10,041 of JAITGU010000059.1, forward strand.
TTACTTAATTTTCTACACTTTTTTCAATAAATATCAATTTTATGAACATATCTATAAATTTTCACATTTTTTACATTACATACAATAAATTACAAAAGTTATAAACTACAGAAATTTATTTAAATATCAAGTTCAACTGTGAAAATATGAATAGATGACAAATTAGAAGGTTTTAAAATGAAAATAATAATCAATGGAAAATATCATGGGAAAGATGAAAAAATAGATGTTATAAATCCATACAATCAAGAAATAGTTGATAATGTTCCTAAATGTGATAAAAGTGATGTTAAAGAAGCCATTGGATCTGGCAAAAATTCACAAAAAATATTGAATGAATGGTCAGCTTATAAAGTATCAAATGGACTATATTCTGCTTATGAAGATTTAAAGAAAGAAAAAAAGAAAATAGCTAAAATAATTACCAAGGAAACTGGTAAACCAATTAAAGATTCTCTTATGGAAATGGAAAGGTCTGTTGAAACATTAAAATTATCAGCTGAAGAAAGTAAAAGAATTTATGGGGAAGTTATTCCATTAGATGCTGGATTAGGAGGAAAAGGATTTTTTGCATTTACACAAAAATTATCCTTAGGTGTTGTGGTGGGAATCACACCATTTAATTATCCTGTTAATTTAGCTATTCATAAAATAGCACCAGCAATAGCTGCAAAAAATTCAACAATACTAAAACCATCAATTAAAGCACCTATTTCACCGTTAAGGCTATGTGAAATAATTGATAGCTACTTTCCAGATGGTGTCATAAACACTATCACTGGTTATGGTAGTGAACTTAGTGATGAACTGGTTCTAAATCCTAATGTGGATAAAATAACCTTTACTGGAAGTGTTCCAGTTGGCGTTATGATTAAAAATAAGGCTGGAATGAAAAAAATTAGTTTAGAACTTGGAGGTAATGATCCATTAATTGTGCTTAAAGATGCAAATATTGAAAAAGCTGTTAAAGGTGCAACTCTTGGTTCTTACCTATATTCTGGACAAGTTTGCATGGGAGTTAAAAGAATTATTGTAGAGAATGAAATAGCTGATGAGTTTTTAGACCTATTTATTAAGGAAACTAAAAAGCTGAAGATAGGTGATCCAATGAATATGGAGACAGATATTGGACCATTGATTAATGAAAAGGCAGCTGAAGCAGTTGAAAAATCTGTGGATAAGGCTGTTGAAAATGGTGCAGTAGTAATTCATGGAGGTAAAAGAAAGGGTAACTTTTTCCAGCCCACAATTTTAGATAACTTATCTGAGAATATGGATATAATTGCTAATGAAACTTTTGGACCTGTTTCTCCAATTATAAGAGTTGATGGCATTGATGAAGCCATTAAAATAGCTAATAGCTCTGATTATGGTCTTCAAGCTGGAGTTTTCACAGAAAATATTAACAATGCTTTAAAATGTGCAAATGAAATTGAGGCAGGAACGGTTTTCGTGAATAAACAATCCACATTTAGAACTGACAATATGCCATTTGGAGGATTTAAATTAAGTGGCATTGGTAAAGAAGGAGTTAAATATGCTGTTGAAGATATGGTGAAAACAAAACTAATAGGTCTTAACTTAAGAGGATAATAGAATTTTCATTTATTAAATACTATTTTTTGATAAACTCTTCTCATAGAGAAATGGATTACATTTATTTTTTATAGTATTGAAATATCGTTGATAATTTGAGATTTAATGGAATTTTGTTTTATAGTCATTTTGGAAAAGTCTTTAAATTTTTTAAATCGAAGATTTAAAAGGTTAGAAAAACGAAGTTTTTATTCAGTTAAAACTTGTTTTAGTTTATAAAATTTTAATTTTCATCAATTTTCAATAAAATTATTATCCATATATTTTCCTATTTTTTAATTATAAAATTTTTAATTTTATAATTTAGAAAAACGAAGTTTTTCTTTAATTGTTGAAAATTTATTTTCAACTTAGAAGAATTTATTCTTCGTTTTAATAAGGAAAAATTAATTATTTTAAAAAATTAAATGATAATATAATGTATTTTATATGATAAATAATATTTAATAAATTAATATTAATTTAAAGAAATTTATTTTTTAAGAACATTATCAAACTAACTGTGATATGGGTTCAAAATAATGTCAACAATTTAAAAAAAAAGTTTAAATTAGTGTA
>JAITGU010000073.1 GCA_031280375.1 Candidatus Methanovirga procula
AGCATTTGTATTTCTGTAAAATGGACTAAATGAGTTTTATTAATACATCTATGATGATAACCATTTATAATCCAAAACTTCATTGCATTTTGGACAAATTAAATCTTTTCCATCGGAATTATATGATTTTAACATCTTTTTCAATGAATTGCACTAATTCATGAATAAGTGAAAAAGGTACAGTAAGGTTTCACGATTATTTCATCGTTTTCAATTTTTACACTATCTTTAAATACTTCTTCAACAGAACTATTATTGTGTGAGTTATTATTTGTTTTCATAAATAATAATATCACACATTTTTATTATTAATATATTATGCTACTGATAAAGGGCTATCACCGTAATTTTGAACAGTGCCAATAACTTGATTAATTATTTGAATAAACAATTATGTTAATTATATTCTATAACATTGTTATATAATACTTTATTATTAATTATGTATTGTTAATTATATAAAGTACAACTAACAACTATATAATAAATACATATAAATTTACTAAAATTAAACAAAGGGATTACTATGAAACTTTTACCAATAGGAATACCAACATTTTCAGAGATAATAGAAAATAATTATGTTTATGTTGATAAAACTAAAGATATTTATAATATGGTTACAACAGGGAAAATTTATTTTCTTTCTCGTCCTCGTAGGTTTGGTAAGTCTTTGTTGTTAAGTACTTTGGAGTCTCTTTTTAAAGGGGAAAAAGATTTATTTAATGGTCTTTGTATTTATAACAAGTGGAATTGGGAACAATCCTACCCTGTAATACATCTGGATATGAGTGAAGTTAATTCAGAATCAGAAGAAAAATTAAAAATAACATTAAAAGAATTAATTAAGAGTGTAGCTATTAAACATGACATTATTTTAGAAAATACGGAATACAATACTATGTTTCATGAATTAATTGAAAAAATCCATAGTAATACGAGCAAAAATGTTGTGGTTTTGGTTGATGAGTATGATGCTCCTTTGGTAGACAATATTAGTGATGAAACTGTTTTAGAATCTAATAAGAGTGTTATGAATGGTTTCTATAAGATTTTAAAATCTAAAAATGAATATTTGAGGTTTGTTTTTTTAACTGGTGTTTCTAAATTCAGTGGAGTGTCTGTTTTCTCAGGATTGAATAGCCCTGATGATATTAGTCTGAATGAGGATTTTGCATGTATTTGTGGTTATACTCAGGAAGATTTAGAGTACTACTTCAAGGAATACATTGATAAGCTTGCTTTGAGGTATGGTTATTCTTATGAAGAGTGTCTGTCTGAAATTGATTTTTATTATGATGGTTATAGTTGGGATGGCATAAATAAATTGTATAATCCTTTTTCAACTTTAAAACTCTTTAGAGAGAGGAATTTTGCAAATTATTGGTATGCTACTGGTGTGACAACAGCACTAATGAATGTGTTGAAGAAGTTGGTGCTTGAGAAAAATGATGTTAGTAGTTTATTTAAAAAGTCTGGTTTGAATAATATTGGTTTGATGAGTTTCAGTTCAATGTCTAAGGATATAACTCCATTGTTGTTTCAGTCTGGCTATTTAACAATCAAGACAAGGGAGATTAGAAGAGGTCCAGTTAGGTATTCTATTGGTTTTCCGAATTTTGAGGTTGAGGAATCGTTCTATCTGAATTTGTTGGCCGAGATTACAGATAAATCTGAATCTGAGATTCAAAGTATTAACTATGATTTAAAGGAATGTTTGGTTAATGCTGATGGGGAAAATATGAGATTGGAGCTTAAAGTAATGTTAAGCAACATTCCTAATCTTATTCATGAGCATTCACATAATTATTATCAGACGGCTATTATGAGTTGGTTGTTTGGTGCAGGATTTAAAATCATAGGAGAATACAACTTAGCTAAGCGGCGGGTGGATGCTGTTGTGACTATTGAAGATACTACAGTGGTTGTTGAGTTAAAGTTTGATGATGATAAGTCTTTAGATGAGTTACTTAACGATGGTTTAAATCAAATTCATGATTTTAAATATTATGAACCTTTTCTTAAAGATGATAATGTGATTTTGCTTGCTATAGCTGTTAGTAATAAAGAAATAGACTGTAAATTTGAAAAGCTCAAATAAATACTAAATAAACACTAAATAGATCCATAGATAAAATGAAAGTTGTGATTTTAACAGAGGGAAGTAAAAAGAGAGGATTTGGACATATCACATGTTGTATATCTTTGTATCAATCATTTAAATCAAGAGATATTCCTTTAGAATTTTTGGTCGATGGTGACTCTTCAATTGAAAATGTCCTAAAGAATATAAATTATAAAACTTTTGATTGGGTAAGAAACAAGAATAAAATATTAAACATATTTAATAAAGAGGATATAGTTGTTATAGACTCTTATCAAGCTGGAACTGATTTTATTAATGAAATTACAAACAAAATTTCACTTGGAATTTATATTGATGATAATAAACATGTTGATTATCCTGAAGGAATAGTGGTCAATCCTTTAATATCTGCAGAAGATTTAAACTATCCTAAAGATGAAAAAATAGATTATCTACTTGGAAGTGACTATACTCTTTTAAGAGAGGATTTTTTGAACATTCCTAAGAAAAAAATTAATCCAGAACTTGAATCAATAATGGTTATTTTAGGAGGAAACGATTTAAGACAACTAAATCTTAAAATATTAAAATTTTTAGTAGAAAATTATAGTGGTATGGAAAAAAATTTTGTTATAGGAAGTAAAAATGATAGTTTGAAACAAATGAAAAGAATAGCTGATGAAAATACTAATCTTTTTGTTTCTCCAGAGTCTGATAAGATTTTGAATCTTATGTTGAACTCAGATATAGCTATTTCTTCTGGAGGACAGACTTTAAATGAGCTTGCAAGAGTTGGAATTCCAACAATAGCTATTAATATTATATATAATCAGGAAAATAATCTTAAAGCTTGGGAAAAACAGGGGTTTATTGAATTTGTAGGTGAATGGAATAATCCTAATCTTTTAAATAATGTTCATGAAAAAATTGATTTATTAAAAGATAAAAAATTAAGATGTAAGAAAAATCTTAAAGGTATTGAAGCTGTTGATGGGTATGGAGCTAATAGAGTTGTTAAATTCTCATTAAACAAGCACTATATGAAATGTGGCGTTTTAAGATTAGCGACTACAGATGATAGTTACAGGATATATGAAATATCCAATGAAAAAGAGGTTAGGGATAATTCATGTAATAATGAATGGATTAACCTAAAAGAACATTATATTTGGTTTGAAAATAAAATAAATGATGAAAATACCTTATTTTTAGTTAAAGAATTTGAAAATGAAATTATTGGTCAAATAAGATTTGAATTAAATGATAATGAGGCAGTTATAAGTATATATCACTTAATAAAAAATATAGGGGTTTGGGTCTATCAAAAGGAATAGTTAAAGAATCCTTCAATTTTCTGAAATCAAAAACCAAAACTATCAAAATTATTAAGGCATTAATTAAGAAGAATAATATTAAATCAATTGAACTATTTAAAAGTCTTGGGTTTGAATTTGAAAAAGAAGTTGATATGAATCGAGAAAAAGTTTTAGAATATGTTTTAAATTTGAAATTATTTTTATTATTTTTCAAAATTAACTTTTGATGAACTTTCTTATCTTTAGATAAGTTAGGGAATGAAATTCCCGTTGTTGTGAACAAAGTGAAGAAATTAGGAGACGAAGTCTCAGTTTATTTCAAACGAAGTGAGAAATTTAGGATTTTTAAAAAGGTTCTTCTAAATTTTAATATTATAACTTTAAGAGGATTTAAATGAATGAAAAATTTAAAATAGGGAATTTTGAAATATCAAAGAATTCTCCAACTTTTATAATAGCTGAATTATCCGCTAATCATTGTAAAGACTTTGAAATAGCTGTAAAAACATTAAAAGCGATTAAAAAATCTGGAGCCAATGCTGTTAAATTTCAGACCTACACACCAGGGACCATTACTTTAAAATGTGATAATGATTACTTTAAAATTAAGCAAGGAACCATATGGGATGGGAAAATTCTTTATGATCTTTACCAAGAAGCTTATATGCCCTTACAATGGCAACCAAAACTAAAAAAAATAGCAGAGGACTTAGGATTAATTGTTTTTTCCTCTCCTTTTGATAAAAGTTCAGTAGATTTTTTAGAAGGTATGGATGTTCCAGCATACAAAATAGCTTCTTTTGAAATAACCGATATTCCATTGATTGAATATGTAGCATCAATGGGCAAACCTATAATCATTTCAACAGGAATAGCTGACATTGAAGATATTGAATTAGCTATTGAAACTTGTAAAAAAGAAGGAAATGAAGATGTAATCCTTTTAAAATGTACTTCTTCTTATCCATCTCCTTTAGATGAGATGAATCTTTTAACAATCCATGATATGAAAAAAAGATTTGATACAATTGTAGGTTTATCTGATCATACATTAGGGAATGATGTAGCTATTGCTGCTGTATCCTTATGAGCTAAAATTGTTGAAAAACATTTCACTTTAAGTAGGAATTTAGGAAGTCCTGATGATGATTTTTCAATGGAACCTCAAGAATTTAAGGAAATGGTTGATTCAATAAGAAATGTTGAAAAGGCATTAGGGAAAGTTAGCTATACTTTATCAGAGAAAATGAAAAACAATAGAGACTTTTCAAGATCTCTTTTTGCGGTTCAAGATATTAAAAAATGGGAAGAGTTCACTGATGAGAATGTAAAGTCAATCCGTCCTGGTTTTGGTTTGCATCCTAAGTATCTTAATGATATTTTGGGCAAAAAAGCAAAAAGTAATATTGAAAAAGGAACACCTATAACTAAAGATAGCTTTTAATTATTAAATCGTTATAATGATTAAATAGATATTTATATTTTAAATTATATATTTTTCTTAGTAGAGTTGGATTTTTTAATAAAATAATAATCAATAATTCTTATCAGAGTATTTTATTAGAATTAATTTTATTTAATATTTATATATTATATTTATAATAATATTTTTACATATTAAAATATACTACTACTTAATATAAATATAATTTAAGTATAAAATGATTTAAATAATATTTTTAATTAATCTTGGTGATAAAATGAATGGTCCTTGGGTAGAAAAGTACAGACCTCAGAGTTTAGATGATATAGTTGGTCAAAAACATGTGACTGGTAGATTGAAAAAATATGTTGGGAATGATGATGGAATGCCAAATTTAATGTTTACAGGACCTGCTGGTGTTGGAAAAACCACAACAGCTTTGGCACTTGTGAAATCAACTATCGGCGAGTATTGGCGTCAAAACTTCCTTGAATTAAATGCATCAGATGCACGTGGAATAGATACAGTAAGAACCAACATAAAAGAATTCTGCAGATTAAAACCTGTTGGAGCTCCATTTAAAATTGTGTTCTTAGATGAAGTGGATAATATGACTAAAGATGCTCAACATGCTCTTAGACGTGAAATGGAGATGTACACTAAAACAGCTATTTTTATTTTGTCCTGTAACTATTCATCTAAAATAATTGATCCTATCCAATCACGATGTGCAATATTTAGGTTTACTCCAATTAAGGGTCAGGAGATTATTGGCAGGTTAAAGTTTATTGCCGATGAAGAAAAAGTGGAGTATGATGACTCAGCTATTGATTCTATTGTTTATTTTGCAGAAGGAGATATGAGAAAGGCTATAAATATTTTACAGGCTTCTGCTTCAATTGGAGATAAGATTAATGATGATACTATTTATGATGTTATTTCTAAGGCAAAACCTCAGGATGTTTCTAATATGATAACAAAAGCATTAGCTGGTGATTTTATGGGTTCAAGGGAAACTTTAAGAGAAATTATGATATTGCAGGGAACAAGTGGGGAGGATTTAATAAATCAAATATATCAGGATGTTTCAAAAAGAGCTATTGAAGGAAATATGGATTCTGAAGTATATATTAATTTGATTGAGGGAATAGCTAACACTGATTTTATAATTAGGGAAGGAACCAATCCAAGAATACAATTAGAGGCTATGTTGACTAAATTTTTATAATTTTTTATAAATTGTTTAACTTTTTTTAAACTTATAATTTTCAAATTTCTATTTTTCAATTATTTTAATATTAAATGTGAAATTATGATATGGACTGAAAAATATAGACCTAAATCTTTTAAAGATGTTATTGGAAACGGTAAACAAAAAAAGGAAATTGAAGAGTGGGTTGATAATTGGAAAAATAATAATGTTCAAAAACCACTTCTTTTAATAGGTCCAGCTGGAACAGGTAAAACAACCATGGCACATATAATAGCTAAGGAGTTTAAAGAATATATAGAATTAAATGCAAGTGATGAACGTAGATACGATGACATTAAACGAACAATCGGAGAATCATCAAGCACACAATCATTATTTAAAACAGATCATAAATTGATTATATTAGATGAAGTAGATGGTATGCATGGGACAAATGATAGAGGTGGAACAAGAGCAATTGGAAATATAATTAAAGAAACTAAACATCCTATGGTTATGATGGCTAATGATTTCTATAGTAAACGTTTAACATCAATTAAACCAAAAACTTTAGTTGTTAAAATGGGTAAAGTTCATACAAACTCTATCAATGCTTTACTTAAGAGAATAGCTATCAAAGAAGGTATTGATGCAGATCCACAAGCTATTAAACAATTAGCCTTAAATTCTAATGGAGATATGAGATATGCTCTTAACACTTTCCAGTCCATATCAGAAGGAAGTAAAACTTTAACTATAGATGATTTATCTGAAATTTCAAGTAAAGACAATAGATCCACAATATTTGACGCGGTTGGAAGAGTTTTGAAAAGTAAAGACATTGTTAAAGTGAAAGAATCGCTTCATCGCCTTGATGAGGATCCAACACTTGTTTTAGAATATATTGCTGAAAATATTCCACGAGAATATGAGAAAAAAGATGAGCTAAAAAAGGCATATAATATGATCTCAGAGGCAGATATTTACTTTTCAAGAGCAAGAAACACAAGAAACTATACATATTGGAGATATGCCAGTGAATTTATGGGTGCTGGTGTTGCATTATCCAAACATGAAACATATAAAAAATTTACTAAAATAACAGGACCAGCAGCATTTACTTATATGGGAAGAACAAAAGGTAAAAGAGCTTTAAGAGACAACATTGCAGAAAAAATGTCTAAAAAACTCCATATTTCCAATTCTGAAGCTATTGTATCTTTTCCATACCTTGAAATAATGTTTGAAAATGATGAATTGGCATGGGATATTTCTGATTTTTTATCTCTTGAAGAGGATGAAATCAAAAGATTTAGAAGCAAAAAGATTCCGAAAAAAGTCATAACAAAAAAAGAGAAAGAAAAGGCTGAAAGACTAATGGAACATAGCTCAGAGAACTCTACTGAGAATACCTTATTCGACTCTTTAGCTATTAAAACTCCTAAAACAACCAATAAAAAGAAACAGGGAACTGAAGACAAAAAGAATCAAAGAACTGAGAATGAAAAAAATTCATCTAAAAGTAAAACTACTAAAAATAAAGATGAAAAATCTTCAAAACAGACCACTTTATTTAATTTTGGTTAGAATCCTATACATAATAGCTAATTTGTGTATAATATTTAATATGGGGTTAAATCTATGTTTAAAGAAAATTCTAAATTTTCAAATTCCAGAACCTTAAAAAAATTAGGTGTTGATACTCAGTCCTTTGAGATATTAAGAAGAGATGATTATTTATATGTTGATAAGACAGAGTATATATTTAACCTAATAAATAATGGAAGAATATATTTTTTATCTCGTCCGAGGAGATTCGGAAAATCCTTACTTGTAAGCAATACTGGATAATATAACTAATATTGATTTGGCTATTGAAATTCGAGATATATTAAAAGAATTTTATGAAGTCTTAAAAGATTCCGATGATTATATTAAATTTGTTTTCATAACTGGAGTCAGCAAACTTGACAAAATCTTCGATTTTGTCGGGTTAGAAAATCAAAGATTTTCTAAATTCTCAAAAATATCCCTCTTCTCTGGATTAAACAACCTTAAAGACATTAGTTTAAATGACAATTATTCAACAATTTGTGGCTACACTAAAAACGAATTTAAAAACTATTTTAAAGATTATTTAGATATTTATTGCAAAAATCATGGGGAAAAGAGTGTTGAATCTTTAATTGAAGCTGTTAATGATTGGCACGACGGTTACAGTTGGGATGGTGAGAATTTTGTATACAATCCTTATTCAATATTAAACTTATTCACTGAGAACATTTTTGATAACTATTGGTTCGAGTCTGGAACACCCATGTTTTTGTTAAAACTTATCGAAGAAAAAGGTAACATAGAAAAAGACCTTTTAAAACCACAAAATGTGAGTTCCAATGCCTTTTCATCTTTTAAACTAAAAAATTTGAATTTGACCGCTGTTTTAATGCAGACAGGATATCTGACAATTAAAAAAAGGACTGAATTCGATAGAACCTATGAATATACATTAGATATTCCAAATAATGAAGTTAGAGAATCCTTATTCACATATATTTTATCAATGTATGCTGGAATGGATGATGATAAGGTTATAGCTATTAAACATAAGATGGTTAGGCAGATAATTAATCTTGATAGTTTGGGATTTAATAACAATTTAACTGAGTTATTAGCTGAAATACCCAACTTATTACATCAGAATGCAGATGATAACTATTATCACAGTATCTTCATTGCCTGGCTTTCAGCTTTAAGATTTAGAATAGACAGTGAGGTTTCAACTAACGATGGTAAAATTGATAGTGCTTTAGAAACTGAACAATTTATAGCTATTTGTGAGATTAAGCACGATGAAAATTTAAACCACGACACATTAATTAAAGAGGCTTCAGATCAGATAAAGGATAAGAAATATTATATGAAATATCTTAAAAGAGATAAAAGAATTATATTTTTAGCAATTGCTTTTCATGATAAAAAAGTAAAAACAGCAATTGAAGAGTTACATTAAAATATTATTATAAATCTTATATAGTATTTTTAACATAGCTATTGTTTTTATTATATGGTCATTTTTGAAAAGTTTATAATTTTATAAAACTTTAATATCTAATATAAACTGTTCAAGTTTTAATTTAAGGATTAATATAATCTCTTTAAAATTTAAAGGAAAACTTCGATTTTCTAACTTATAAAATCAAGATTTTATAAATAATAAAAATATAGTATGTTAATAAAGTTAAAAATTTGAAATATGTAAAATTTGAAAGTATGGATTGTGACCCAGCTCGTGGAGAAAGAAAAAAATGAGTAAAAAATATAATCTTGAAATAAAAGTAAAATGGTAATTCAAAGTTTTAAATGATTAAAAATTCCCCATTCTATAATTTAAATATTATCATAGTCTATTTAAATCAATGCATTTTAAGGATTCTTTTAAATTATCTTCATTTGAAAAATCTTTAATAATCTCTTCTAATCTTTCTTTAACATACTCTTTAAATTTTTCAGCTGTTTCAATCATTAAAGGTATCGCACGAGTTATATTATCAACAATAGTGATACTTGCTTTTTTAGATGTTCTTGATAATGGATTTAAATCAATAGCTATTACTTCTTTACCACTATCCACTAAAATCTCTGTTCTATCACCATCTTCAAGAGGAACTAAAACTAAATCTGAGGAATAAATCCCATTTGCACTGGCTGTAGCTCTTGGACTTTCAATATCATTAATATATAATAAATTATCTTCATTTGTTCCTAAAACATCTTTGTAACCTTTTTTATGCAATATATTTTTTATAATATCTACTCTTTTTTCTGTTCTATAGAATAGGTTAATTTCGATTTTAGCAGGAATTAATTTGGCTAATTGGATGATTTCATCAATAGCTAAAGCGACTGTATTACCATTAATTGAAATAACAGGATTTTCTGCTAAAATAAGTTTAGCAACACTTACTTCAATAGCTATTTTGCTTGTTTCTGTTGTTTTCTCTCCTAACAAATAATCAAAGGTTTCTCCTCTACCGTGTGCTATCATTCCAGAGTCAGATAAGTAACCTTCTTTATAAGCATTTTTTATTTTATCTCTTAAAATTAATGAATTATATCTTGGATGATTTTTAGGTATCATTGTATCTTTTCTTTAATTATTAATAAATCAATTATTATTTCACTTAATTTTTAAATCTATTCCAATATGCCACATACATGGACTCGTTGATTTTACTTTTCTTTTATTTAAAATTTCAACTTTTTTATCATGTTTAATAGCTATCTTATCAATTCTATTGATTATGGATTCATAACTATTAGCAATTTCATAGTAATGAATGACTCCATTATATTCTATAAGTGAAAATGCTAAATCCAGAAAGTTGTATGCTGTTTGTGGAAGATTCATTATTACTCTGTTAAACTTTAATTCTTTAAATTCAACTTCATTAATATCATTATTAATAGGATGAATAATTCCCTTTAATTTATTAATATTAATATTTTCTTTCAAATAGTCAATAGCTATTTTATTAATATCTACACCCCAAATTTCAACATTTTTGTTTTTAGCTATTAAAATAGGGTATGGACCAACACCAGTAAACATATCAAGGATTAATTCTCCTTCATTAACTTCTTCTTCAACTCTTTTTCTTTCTGTCGCTAATCGAGGAGAAAAATAAACATTTTTAATATCTAAGGCTAACTTTATTCCATGCTCCTTATGTATAGTTTTAGAGTTATCTTCACCTGAAATAAGCTCTATTTCACGAGTTCTTGTAATTCCTTTAATTTCACTTTTTTTCATAAAAACTGACTTTGTTTTTGTAAAATCAAGAACAACTTTTCCAATGGTTAGTTTATGTTTTTCAAGTTTTGCAGGAATTTCAACTAAAGTTAAATCTCCAATTATATCAAAAGAAGTTTTTAAATCCTTGATTTCTTCATTAGTTAGTTTATCCTTTAATCCTTCACTTATACTTCGTGGTTCTTTTCTAAATGGTTCAAAATCTATATCTTCAATATTTAGTTTGAATATTTTCTTTGACTTTAATTTTTTGTTTAATTCTTCAATATTTTGAGTTTTAGTTGGAATATAACCATAATATTCATCTGTTTTTATTTTATAATTTTTATCCATTAAATTTTCTTTAATTAAAATGTTTTTAATTTCATTAATTCCTTTTAATGGAATTTTAATTGATAGCATTAAATCACATATTGATTATCATTAGTATATAGAGTATTAAATTAAAATTAATAAAATTATTAATATTCAATTATATCCTTTAAATCTTTAATCAATCAATGATTATTGTATTATAAAAGGTTTAAATTAATTATTTTATAAATTAAACATGTTTTAATCAAAATTTATTTTTAAAAATCATTAAAATAAAAAAAATAAAGTTTGATAATATATAATTTATTTACTTAAAATTAATCAATATAATAGAAAAATAATAATAAAACATTTAAAAAAGCATCTACTCTAAATTTTCTATAAATTTGACATTATTTTTTAAAAAATGTTAAAAATAACCATACAAGAATAAAAATCACGAAAACTCCGTATAACATTAATCTTGTTTTTTTAACCTTATTTGCTTGATTAATTAATATTGTTTGACATTTATCTGAACATGTAGCCTCATTCAATGGAATTGGTTTCCCACAAACAGGGCAATGCTTATGCACATCTACCATGATTTATATCTCCTTAAAATAATATTTAGTATCTTAAATTTAGTATATCTTAAATTTAGTATAAATTTAAATTATTTATTCTTGAGTACTTAGATATATAAGTTGAACATTATATTATTTAAATTAGTTATATTGCTTTGGTAATTATATTATCCGAGTACCTACTTTTTCTCCTTCAACTGCCTTAATCAAGTTTTTAGGATAGTATCCATTTGCGATAACAGCCTGAAATGATGATCTTTTAATCATCTGAATAGATGTCATATCCATAAATTCATAAGTTCCTGCTTTAATGTCTTTATCTTTAATGAAGTTTAGCATTTCATCAGCACTAATCTCTTCTATTAATTTAGCATCATTAAACTTGTTTGGGTCTTTATCATACATTCCATCAACAGATGTTAAATCAACGAAAAGATCTCCATTAACGAATTCAGTTAAAATAGTTCCAACAGCATCTGTACTATGGGCTGGTTCTGTTCCACCCATTACAACTATCTTCCCACTTGAAGCAAACTTCAAAGCCTCTTGGAAAGTGTGTGGAACTTCTGGATAAGCATATTCACCAAGTGTTAAAATCAATAATCTCGCATTTAATCGAGTAACATCAATTCCAATATCATCACATTGAGCTTCATTAACACCTAAACCTCTTGCTATTTTAATGTACTCTCTTGCAAGTACTCCTCCACCTATTACAATAAAAAGTTCATTTTTTTTACTTAGCTCCTTTAATATCTCTCCATACTCCTGGAACTTTTTATGATCTTTATTTTTAATAATTATCGATCCACCAATTGCAACAACGATTCTCATTTATCCACCTGAAATTTATAAAAGTTGATTCCTATTTTATTAGATATTTTTTTAATCTTTGTATTTTTTTATATTAATTTTATTTACCTATTGAAATAATTCATATATTTCTATAAGTTATAGATGATGACATTTTAAGTAAAAATCATTTCTAAACTACAAAACACAGTTAATATATAATTACAAATTATATTATAATATATATTGAAAGTATAAATAGTTTCGGCATTGAAAATAAATAAAACTCCAAGAGATTTAATAATAATTTACATTATTGGTTAAGTTATATCTATATTTGGATGTGATTGAAGTCCATATAAGAGATTTTTCTAAAAAATATGGGTTCAAAATGGAAAATCTACTAATAGAAAAGGTTTATTAAAAAACAGTGCAAAAGGTTTATTATAATGTCATGACAAATGCTGTCAATTTTTTAGCAATTAAATTATTAGTAATATTTTGATTAAATTTTAATTTATTATATTCTAATTCTCATTTTTTAAAAATATTATTTATAATTATTTTAATATAAAAATAAGATTGTTTAATAAATTTATTGAAAACATAAAATATAGTACTTGATATTAATAATTTAATTAATGAATTTTTATCATTATTAAAAATTTTATATTCAACTTAGAAGGATTTATTCTTTATTGTTAAAAATTTATTTTTAACTTAGAATAATTTATTCTCTGTTTAAAAATATCAATTAAAAATTAAACAAAAAATTTAAAATAAAATAATATTATATTTATTTAAAGTCTGTTACTTAAAAAAATTATTTCAAGGACTATATTTTATAAAAAAATTGAAGAAAAGCTTCGTTTTTCTAAATTCCAAATAAAAAATTTTGAATTGAAGAAAATAGCGGAAACTTCATTTCCTAAGTTCCTCACTTTGTTCGAAATCAAAAATTTTCTAAAATTAAAAATTAAAATTTTTAAGTAAAAAATTTTTAATAATATTTTATTAAAATAATATTTTGTTTATTGAAAGTAGAATTACTGAAAATCCTTTAGATTACTGAAAATCCTTTAGATTACTGAAAATCCTTTGGATTACTGAAAATCCTTTGGATTTTCATAATTACAAAAATTGCAAAGCAATTTTTGGTAATTTTCATAATTACAAAAATCTTTGATTTTTGGTAATTGTGCAACAAGTTCTTAGATATAAAATGAATTTATTAATTTCATCCTCTAAAATCATAAATTTCTTTTCTGAGGATGGGGCACGGTTAAAATGTACATATTTCAGTGAAAAATCAAGGCATCTAAATTTGAGTTAAAGATAAATTTAGTTTTTAAATCTAAAATTTTAATTTAATAATCATTATTTTCTTAAATAAAACTAAAATCAAGATTTATACTTAATTTAATTGAAAATTTAAAATATGTAAAATTTGAAAATATGGCTTGTGACCCAGCTTCTTATAAAGAAAAAAAGCCATTTATTAAATATAATGAATTATTCACCTTGAAAAATTATCTTTTTTTAATTTCCAAATAATTATGCCTATCAAAAATACTGCCCATATAATTAATACTCCCCAGGATACCTCAAAATAATTATTACTATTAAGCCAATAATTTGATAGTATGTAGTATGCTTGTGTACTTGGCAAGTATTTAACTATATTTTGAACATATAAAGGGAAAGATTGAATGTTAGTAAACACTCCTGAGAAGACCATCAATAAAAACATTATTATTGTTGATGTTTGTTGTGCTGATTTTTCATTGTTTAACAAACAACCTATAGTGAATCCAAGTAAGAAGATATTTATGGCTGATAGAAGCCAAACAAAACAAAACATTAAAAAGTTATTGAATGAAGGTAATATTAAGTCAAAACATTGGTGACCTACAAAAATTGCTAAAAGAGTACTTATAAAAGCTAATAATAAGTAAACTGCAATTTGTGAAAAGATGATATGATATAGATTTAATCCCTTTAAAACATAAGTTTGCCAAATTTTTTTTGAACGATTGACACTTACCACTATAGAAAGGCTAGTCACACCAGTGGTTAATAATGTTAATAAAGCTAAAGATGGAGTGTAAACATCTACAAAATGGAAATTTTCATAAATTACATGATTTTTTGTAGTCATAACCATCACACACAATAACAATAATGGGAATATCATAGCAAAAAATATGGACATAGGAACTCTTAATGCGACTTTAGACTCTAAATAGAAAAATTGTAGAGCTTTATTCATTTCATGTCCTCCTTGTAAACTTGATTGTACAATACTGTTAAATTATTTTCTGAATAATTTAGACCATATTTAGTACATAAATCATTTTTTAAACCTGATTCAACTATTTCTCCTTTTTTTAGGAAAACAAGTTTTTCAGATATTTCTTCAACCTCTTCTAAATAGTGAGTAACCATTATCATTGTTTTTCCAGATTTTTTTAATTCATTTTTCAAGAAACTTAAAACTTCCATCCTTGTTATTGTATCCAATCCTGTGGTTATTTCGTCAATGAAAATAATTTCTGGATCATTTTCTAACAGTATAATGAGAGATAATTTTTTAAATTCTCCTGTTGAAAGTTCGCCAATTTGTTGATTAAGATTATTTTCTAAACCATATTTTTCAACTAAATGCATATACTCTCCTTCAAATAAGAATAAGTCCAAAATTTCTTTTACTTTTAATAGTTTATAAAATGATTGTTCTTGACTGTGGACTCCTATTTTATACCTTGGTAGGGATTCAAAGTCATTGATAATTTCACCACTGTCTATTTTTTGTAGTTTTAAGATGCAATTTATGAGAGTTGTTTTACCTGCACCATTAGGACCAAGTATAGCAACACTTTCTCCTTGATTAATAACTAAATTAATGTTTTTTAAAATTTCTTTGTCTTTTACTTTAAAGTTAACATTTTTTAATGTAATTTTCACCAATATCACTCCTTTAAGGTAATGGGTGTGGAAGAATGTATTTACAACCATCAGTTTTTAAAAAACGAGGATGGTTAGAAAAATATTTGTCTGGAATACAGATAGGCAATAATTCAGGGATCATTGTTCTAATAACGAACCAGTCTCTCAAGCCTAATTCTGTACAAGTAATATCATAACACCCTAAATTAAAATTATTATCTTTGATATATTTTATGGTCTTTTTTATTAATTCTGATTCTTTTATAGATTGAAGACAGCTAATATTTTTTTCACCAGATATCTTTTTTTTTAAAAACTTGTTCTTCAGATTCATCTTCTTTTTATTCGCCCAAAAATAAACATTCGAATCTAAATTATCAAACTTATCTTCTCCTTTGTATGAATTAATAAATTTTTCATTATTATAAAAAAAACTACCTTGTGAATGTTCTAAAACTGCTGCAGATTCTAAAAAACCCCTATATAAAGCTTCATATTGTGAATATGATCCTTGAATTCCAAATGAAAATGTAGGATATTCATCACCAATAATGAAAACTCCTAAAATAGGAAATGGTTTATCCATTGTTAAGTCTAAAACTAAAATGTCTTTATCTTCAGGATATAAATTGTTTTGTTTGAGAAAATTTTTCATTTCATCATCTAAAATTACTTCAGGCACTTGAACATTTTTTCCATACCAAAATAACATTAGAGAATCTGTTTGTAAGTATTCAATTAAAGCATTTTTAAATGCATTTTTATGTGAAGTATGCGATGCTGTACCTGTTGAAACAGATGGAAAATTCATTTTTTCAACAGTATTATCTTGTAAATAGGATAAAAAAAACATTTGAGCGGGAACATTCATATATCCATGATTTAAAACATCGAATAGCTTAAACCAACCTATATGGTCATCACACTTAACAGGTTCCACTTGTTTTTCATCAAGTACATTGAAAAAATCTAAATTAATAGTATTATGCTCTAATTTTTGTAAGGAATAATAGCTATCTTTGAATATATTTCTTTTAAGATAGTTATAACTATATAATAAAGAATATCTTTCAATTACTTCTCCAATTAAACGAATAAAAGCTTCGTCTCTAGTAGTTCCATATCCAGTCATATTATATCTGGCTTTATCACGATTTAATAAATTATGATAGTTAGGTAAATCACATGTCATTATAAAATATCTCATCCCACTACTCACGATTGATTGATAAACTGTAGCATTAGTTATCCCAATATGATTACCAGATATTTGGTTGAAGAATGAATATATTTCATCGAATGTTGTCAATAATTTTTTCATACTAATCTCTTCTCATTTAAGAAATTCTTTAAATTTAAATTTCTTTCTCTATTTTCCATTAAACTTAGATAACCACATTCATTACAAAAACATGATCATAATATATTTTCATATCTGATTTCTAAAGTTGAGGTAAAAATGGTACAAACTCTACCAAAAATAGGGAGAATATCTTTATACAAATATTCTGTGATATTATATTCTAAGATAGATAAAACTAAATCTAATAAATATTCTTTTTCCGTATAAGTTTCTTTATTTTCTATCATATAAACATTTTCTTTCTCATGTGGATTTTTTAATCTAGCATCCATGTTTTTGGAAAAACATTGATAACATCCAGTATATTTTTTTTCTATCCCAAATAAATATATAAAATCTTTATCAAAGAATGTATAAACAATTTTTTTAGTAAATAAATGATTCAAAATTTTAAAAAAATCATTATTAACTTTAAGAGATATTAAAAAAATAATATCAATTTTGCTATCAATAAACTCTTTTATATTTTCTTGAATTTCCTTTTTTATCAAAGGGTTTTGCAATATTTCTTCATAAGATATGTTATTTAAAAATTTGTCATTAAATTCCTTAATTGAATATAAAATAATGTTATCTTCATATTTTATGAATTTTTCTTTTATTTTATTTGTAATGTCAGATAAGATCAATATATTTTTTGATTCAAATTTTTTATCTGTTCTGTAAATTAATTTTTCTTCAACTAATTGGTTTAATATTTTTTTATATTTTTCTTCAATTTGGGTTTCTTCAATTTGTGACTCTAATGAAATCTTATTAAAAATATCAATTAATTTATCAGATTCTTTTTTCTGAACATTTGAAAATCCTATTGAAGTTTGAATAAAATTCCAATAACCTCTGCTAATGATAATTTTGGATTCATTTAAATTAATAACTATTTTTGTTTCAGGATATAATTTCAACATATTCTGTCTCCAAAAACTATTGCATAGACTGCATGGTTATTAATACCATCTAACTTTAAAACAGATTCACAAAGAGGTTTATCGAACCCACCAATGTCACAAGTACCTATTCCATGTGAAGTTGAAAGTAAATGAATGGATTCTGCAATCAATCCAACTTCAACTAATCCTAAAGATAGAGTTAGTTCACCATATTTTTGATAAACTTTCAAATAATCAAAAGAGAATAAAAATATTCCTCCCATGTGTTTAAAGTCAATGATAAAAGATGAAGGAAAAATATTTTTTATTTTAGAATAAGAATCTAAATCAACAATACTTAATCTTTTGTTAATGGGATTTAGTTTATAAAAGTTTCTATCTAATTTTTCTATATTATGAGCATATAAGAATATATCAATTGGATATAGTCCTCCTCCAGAAGATATGTTTCTGTGCCAAAAACCGTCTTCTTCGTTAAAACGAGAATTTGTAACATTTAAAAGAATATTGCTAATATTATCGAAAGAAATCTGTTTTCCAGAAAATTTTCTAATACTTTTTCTATCATTCATTATTCTACTTATTTCTGAAGACTTATCACTATTGTTTAATGATATTCCTTTAATTGATTCTTTATATGGTTCTGTTTTATTAATATAAGGATACAAATCAAAAAAAGAAAATAAGTTCATAACATCCCCAATTTTTTGTGTTTGGTAGTTTAGTAAATATTTTAACCCTAACTCTTCAATATTTTCCACTAAACGACTTTGTATGGTATCAACTGGCGAAATTATTGGTGAAATTGAACTTGTTTTATCAATACAAAAAATTTTCTGCTCTATTATTTCAGACATAAGATATTCATCGTATAAACTCAAAATTTCGTCATTATAATATTTCATTTTCTCACCTATACTCTATTCATCATAGTATTCATTAAAATAGACAAAAAAAATAATACTCTTGCTACTTAATGTAACAAGAGCCATATATTTTCAAATCATTTAAAAACAACAACAACAGCAAGCAAATACATCCAATGATGTAATTGGAAATTCTTTATTATTGTTTGCAAATAAATGATTAAAGACATTATTGTCTTCTTTTCTTTGGACTTCAATATTCATTTCAATTACTCCTTAATAACAGCTACAAACAACAGCTACAAGTGCAACAACATGGTTCGGTTGCAAATATTTCTAAAAATTCTCCGTTGACATCTTTTTTAAACAGGGGGTTAAAAATATTGTTATATTTTATTGTGCTGATTTCAACATTCATTAAATCACCTTGTGATCAGTTTTTCTATTAACAGTTTCATTACCAATTGTAACACTTACCCATCCATAGCTGTCTTTATCTAAATAAGTTTTTAGTATAATTCCATCTGAAGCTGGACAAGGTCCGAAAGTAAAATCATAACCCCTTATGTTTATCTTAAAAGTTATAAAATGACCTTTTTCAAATTCTTTTGATTCAACACTACCTTTATTGAAAGTCCAACTATTCACAGTCTTGTAATCATTTCCATTTTCACTTGATCTAAAATGGTAACAGAATTATCAAAAGCATTGGTTAAACTTACAATCACTTTATTTGGAGTAGATGATTGGTCTGCATTAACTGAAGAAACAATAGCTAAACTACATACAACACCTAATACAAATAATATAGATATTAATTTTCCATTTTTAAGCATTTATTCAACTCCTTTTCATTGATCTAAATGTCACCAACTTACGAAAATAAAGATATCATAAAAATTTCATTAAGTTGGTATATTAATATATTAATGAAAAAAATATTTATTTCATAAAATCTCAATTATTTTTTTTATTGTAGATTAGTACTATAATATGTAAATTTAATAGGTGACATTTTGATAGAGTATATCCATAGATATACTCCATTTATACATTAATAAATAACTTATATATAAACTTTTTGGTTTTTATTTTATGATCAAAAAATTATTAAATCTTTTTATCTGATTTAAAACTAAGTAAAAATTGTTTATTCTCTTTTTCTCTCTCTCTTTCTCTCTCTCTATTTATACATAATGGATGGATTTTTAAATAAAAAATAAAACTCTTTAATCGAAGTTTGAATTATCTTGTTCTTTCTGAATTTTAAAGTTATATTTTTATTCAGTCATGTTAAATAGTTTTTAATTCATTAATAGAAGGTTTAAAATCTTGTTTTTAATATTCTTGAGAAATATTTTACCATATTTATTTAAGAACTATATAGGATGTTTTTTATATTCCATATTCATAGGTTTAAATATATCATTTTACTATAGTTTATGACATATTTTTTAGTAATTAAATTATCAAAATTTTGATTAAACTTTAATTTATTATAGTTTGATTTTTATTTTAAAAATAGTATATCTAATGTTCTATAATTAAAAATAAGGTTATTTAATAAACTTATTAAAAATATAAATATTTTATAAAAAAAATACAAAAATTATTAAAATGCAAAAAATTTCGTCTTAGACTATTGTAATGACAAATTGATTCTTTCTATATGTATTGATTTTATATATTGATAATATTTTCATTAGCATCGTATTTTAGTGAAATTCTAACCACAGATAAATTCTATTTCATGAAAACTTATTTTTAAAATCTTACTAAATTAAAGTTGTCTTGACACTATATTAAATTTTTAATTAAATAATCATCAGATATAACTATAAAACTAACGATAGATATCTTATATTATTATTTTTTCTCTATTTCATCTAAAAATCTTAAAATAAGACTTAAAATAGCGATAATTAAAAATATCATTGTTACGAATGAAATTATTAAATTTCCAAGATTTTCTATTATGATACGAATCAAAGAAATAAAACAAAGAATATAACAAATAGATAGGACTATATTATAAATTTTCCAATACCAAGGTTCTTTTTTTGGAGAATTATCCTCTTGTGTGGATGGGATGTCTTCCAATGTTTGAATGTCTTCAAGTTTCTTGTTTATTTTTTCAGATTCTTTTTTAAAACTTTTATAAGTAAAGAACCACACTAAAATTCCAATAAACACGGTCATCACTGTTGAAACTAAATATTCAGTAGATCCAAGAGAATTTGAACTATTGGATATTTGTAACATCCAACATACTCCTAAATAGGCAAATCCAAATCCAAATCCCAGTTGAATAAGAACTTTTCTAAAAAATGAAAATTGGGGAAATATTGAATCGTCGTAGATGATTGAAGGTGCACTAAATCCAACACCTATGCCCATTGAAATAAGTGCAAATGGTATGAAGTTATTGATAAAATTAGTGGTCGTTGCAGAACTTCCAGTAAGTATATTTAAGATAACTAATATTGTAAAAACAAAGTTTCCAAGTAAAACTCCAAGCATGGTTCGTTTAAGAAAATCATTCATAAAATTCCTCCTCATTATAATCCTATATGTTTTTTAAATTTTGGTAGATATTTTCGTGATATAACATCACTTAATCCATTTTTCATAGTCACATTCATAATACCATTTAAAGATGGTGAGACTTTGTCTATTTTCATAATATTTACAATGGTTGATTTTGAAATTCTAAAAAAATCTCTGCCTAAGATATTTTCAAGTTCATATAGTTTTTTTTGAGTTTCATAGGTTTCATTTTCAGTTAGAACATTGTTTTTATCACCAATTGATTTTATGAGATAAATTTCATCAAATTGTATGAAATTCACTTTCCCATCTTTTTTAACAGGTATTATGGGTTTTGAAGATTTTTCTAATATCTCCACAGCTTTCTGAATTTCATCAGTAATTTTGTTTGTGTAAATAATAGCATGAGGTTCTTCATTTTCTGATGATAGTTTAATTTCTATTTTAATTTTACTACCTCCTTTAGCTCCTTAGAAAGATTTCATATTCATGTTTCTTAAGAACCATATATTATTTACTTTGAAATAGCTATTTATAGCTTTTTAGGATTGTTGTAATATGCACTGTATTGAGTATGAAGTGGTAATATTATGCTGTAAGTTGCATAGATACTAAGATATAAAATAATCAAATACTATATAATATAAATATCATATAATTAATTATAATAAAAAGTTAATATTCAAATACTTATTTTATTGAAATACATTAAGTTATTAAAATAATCTTTTTTTAAGAATATAGTATTGTATCTTATTTAATTCATTGAATTGTTTGTGGATTTAATTTATTAATAAAATTTATTATTATTTACATTTGATTTATTATTATTTATTAAAGAATTAGTACAAATAACATTTATGTAATTTATATTATCTATCATTAGATAATCTATTATCAACCAAGTTAACAATCTCAAGGAAATCAAAAGGAGAATCTTATGTCTGAAATATCATCAAAAGAAGTATATGAGTTTAAAAGGACTCTTGGGGAATTATCAGAAAAGAAGGGCCGGGGAACTGAACTGGTTTCTGTTTATATTCCTAAAGATAAACAAATTAGTGATGTTGCTAAGCATATGCGAGAAGAGTATGGACAAAGTGCTAACATTAAAAGTAAACAAACTCGTAAGAATGTCCAATCAGCTATTGAGGTAATTATTCAAAAAATGAAGCTTTTCCCGAAACCTCCTGAGAATGGTTTGGTTTTATTTGTTGGAATGATACCTAAGGGCGGTCCTGGAACAGAAAAAATGGAGAGTTATGTTTTTGAACCACCAGAATCTATTCAAACTTATACTTATCATTGTAATTCTGAATTCTATCTTGACCCTTTGAAGTATATGATGGATGCTAAAGAGGTTTATGGAATAGCTGTTTTGGATAGAAAGGAAGCTACAATAGCTACATTAAAGGGAAAGAGAATAGATATTTTAAAACATTTAACAAGTGGTGTTCCAGGTAAACATAAAGCTGGAGGTCAATCACAAAGAAGGTTTGATCGTTTAATTGATTTGGCTGCTCATGAATTTAAGAAGAGGATAGGAGACCATATTAATGAGGCATTTTTAGCTATTGAGGATCTCCAAGGAATTATTCTGGGTGGTCCAGGACATACTAAGGAAGAGTTCCTTAAAGGCGATTATCTTAATTATAAACTTAAAGATATGGTTATTTCCACTATTGATACTTCTTATACTGGTGAGTTTGGTATAAAGGAAATTATTGATAAGTCAACTGATCTTCTTAATGAAATGGATGTAATAAAAGAAAAACAATTGGTTAAAAGGTTTCTAAAAGAGTTAATTCATGAAAATGGTCTTGCTGCTTATGGTGAAAAGGAAATAAGAAAATATCTTGAGATGGGTGCTGTTGATATTTTATTAATTTCTGAAGGATTAGAACACGATAGACAGTATTTTAAGTGTATAAATTGTGGTAAGCAGACTCAAGTTTATGTTAAACCTAAATCAAGTGATGAACAAATGATTTGTACTGACTGTGGAGAACAGATGAAATTATCTGAGGCAAGGAAATTAGTGGATCATTATTTGGAGATGGCTAATGAGTATGATACTGATGTTGAAATTATTTCCACTGAAACTGAAGAAGGAAATCAACTTTTAAAAGCTTTTGGTGGTCTTGCAGCTATTTTAAGATATAGACCATAATAGCTTAGAATCTAAATTTACATTGAACATTACCTAATTTTATACTTTAAAGATTTTACTTTAATATTCTGTGTTTAAAAAGAAGAGATAAAAATGTTTGTTTTTAAATGAAAAATTTGAATATAGTCATTAAAACACCTAAAGCAGTTATTGCAACATAAATTCCATTTTTAAATGATTTTAAGTCATTCAATTCTTCATAAATATGTGTTAAATGATTGTTTTCAATAACATCTAATCTTTTATTCAAATCTGTTTTCAGTTCTTTAAAAGTGTTATCTACTTGATCTAATCTTTTATTCATGTCTGTTTTCAATTCTTTGAAATCATTATCTAAAGTATCTATTCTTTTATCTACTTGATCTATTCTTTTATTTAAGTCGTTTTTCATTTCAACTTGATTGTCTTTAATATCTTTCAGTCGTTCCATGATTAAATTTTCTTTTTCAATTATTAAATTTGTTTCACTCATATTTCCATTTCCCATTAGTCGCACTCCCAACATTTTTTCCTATGACTTTAGAACTGTTGAAGCTATTTTTTATTGCTTTTCATGAGGTATATATTTTTACTTATCAATGACAATCATCAAATAATGTATTAGTTTAAAGCATCATATTATTAATTGTTTAACCTAATCTACTGACTTTAATCAATGATTCTATAGGAACTCTATCTATTTCGTTTATTCCTATTTTATCAACTAATATGGCTGCAGCTATTGGAATTCCTCCTTGTTGTTTAACTATAGAGATAACTTCTTTTAAAGTGTTTCCACTTGTAACAACATCGTCCACAATTACAACTTTTTTGCCTTTAACAGGTGCGAAGTTTTTACTTATTGCTCCAGTTCTTTCTTGTTCTGTTTCGTCACTTCCATGTTTTTTAGGATGGAAAATAGCTAAAGAGGTATTAAGATTATATTTTTCTAAACAGTCACTTATCATTGTTGCGAAAGGGATTCCACTGACAGCTATTCCTAAAATAACTTCTGATTCATATTTTAAAACCATATTTGCTAATGCATCTGAAATACTTCTTAATCTTGTTGAGTTCCCACCAATATTACTCCAATTGATCGCGAAATCTGTTGGGGCATCTTTAACTTTTCTTTGATTCACTTTTTGAAATGTTAACCATATTGCTGTATCCATTGAAACATTTAATTCATCAGCTATTTCTCCAGTTGCAAATCCCTTATTTTTCAATTCTTGAGCTTTTTCAATTAATTCGTTATTCATTTTAACACCATTAGAAATAATTTGTTCAATCTGATCATATACTGAAAGACATTGTCTATTTATTAATTTATTTTTAATTATTTTATTTATTACTTATATTATCTTTAATTTTTATCTTTTTTATTTATTTTTTTTATGTTCTTAATTATTTATATATGTTTTATTATTATATAATTGAATGTTAGTAATTTAAAAAAATATTCATTTAAAATAGGAATAAATATCTAAAAGAAGATAATCATCTAAAAAAAGATAGTTGTCTAAAATATAATCATTTAAAGAAGATAATTAATAAAAAAGAGAGTTGTTATTGAATATCTGAAATGTTTATTGGCATCTGTTCTTTTGATGATTTATTCGCTGCTAAAACCATTTTAAGTGCATTAATACCATCTTTTCCAGTGATAACTGGTTCTGTATCTGTTCTCACAGTGTTTAAAAAAGATTTAATCTCTTCTTTTAAGGGTTCTTCTTGTTTTATGCTTACATCCTGAGCAAATTTTCCATAAACTTCAATATTTTGATTAATATAATCAATAGAAATTATTCCTTCAGTTCCTGTGATTTCTAATTCTCTTCTTTTATATGGTGTTAACCAGTTAACTTCTAAAATACCAGATATTCCTGTCTCAAATGTTGTCATAATCTCTGCGTGGTCTTCATATACACATTTTTCTAAGATACTTCCCATCGTAGCATAAACTTGTTTTGCTTGTTCATTAAACAAGTAAGCCATTACATCAAGATCATGAATAGCTAAGTCAATAGTCACACCAACATCTTTGATTTGAGGAGGAAAAGGACCAACTCTTTTAGCAAATGATGAGACAACATCACCAATAACATCACTCCCTATTAACTCTTTAGCCTTTTTAACGGCGGGATTAAACCGTTCTACATGTCCTACTGATAATTTCACACCTTTTTCTTTTGCAAAACTATTCATTTCTTTTGCTTCTTCTAATGTGAAAGACATTGGTTTTTCAACTAAAACATCTTTACCATATTCAATAGCTTTCATAGTCACATTATAATGGTGGGTTGTTGGAACACAAATACTCACAATCTGTACTTCGTCTTTTTTAAGCAAATCTTCATAGTTTTTGTATCCTGGAATATCATACTTTTTTGATATTTTTGATAATGCGAGTTCATTTAAATCTGATACACCAATAAATTCAGATTTATCTAATTTAGAGTATATACGAGCGTGATTATGACCCATTGCTCCAACACCTATTACACCAACACCAATTTTCTCCAATTTAATTCCTCCAATTAAATATATTCGCTTATAATTTTTCCAGCTTCTCTGCCAATATCTTCTGATTCTTTTATAGAACCTTTTAAACAAAAAGACTTTAAAATTTCTCCATTTTTATTAAGTAAGACTGTGAATAATTCTATCTCATTTTTATATGCTTTAGCAAAAATTCCAATAGGCCACTGACATCCAATGCCCAACTCTTTTAATGAGCTTTTTTCAGCTAAAGTTTCTTGAAAACTTATAAAATCGTTTAATTTTGAGATGGTTTCTTTTTTTATAGAATCTTTTCTACTTATAATTGCTAATGCTCCTTGTCCTGCAGCAGGAACCATATCTTTAATTGAGAACCTATCTTTAATGTATTTAGTTAATCCCAGTCTTTTCAATCCTGCTTCTGCCATTATAGTCCCAGTAATTTCATTATCCATTACTTTTTTTATTCTTGTGTCAATGTTTCCTCTAAGTGGTTTGAGATTAATGTTTCTATTATGATGTCTACAAAAGGCTTCTCTCCTTAAACTACTTGTTCCAATTGTAGCATCATTTTTTAGTTCATTCCAATGATAGTTTGATACAAAAACATCATTTGGAGACTCTCTTTTTGGAATTGCGACAATCTCCAAATCATCATCTAATTCAACAGGAACATCTTTTAAACTATGAACTGCAAGATCTACTTCTTCTTCTAATAATGCTTTATCTAATTCTTTAGTGAAAAGCCCTTTAGAGTCCATATTATATAATTGGGAATTAGTTATTTTATCTCCTTTAGTTTTAATGACATTAAGTTCTATTTTTTCTTTAGTAAGTTTGGATAAACATAATTTAACATATTCTGATTGAGTAAACGCTAATTTACTTCCTCTTGTTCCTATTATCAATGAACCATCTCAATTATTGATTTTTATTAAATAATACTGGGAAATTGTCATAATCCAAATATAAATCTTTAATATGGTCCTTTTAAAAGAATTACTGTCATTTTAAATGATTGTTTATTTTCAATTATTAAAATCAATTATTTTATTTATTCAATATTTTTAAAATAAACAAAAATTCAGATTAATATTTATTAATTAAGATTTATATTTGATATTAGAATAATTAAAGACATATAATTAATTTTTCAAATACTTCTAAGTTATAAGTTCTTACTAAAATAAATTAGTATTTTAAATTATATAAATATTTCTATTATAAAGTGATGACATTTTGAGAAACAATATAATTGAAATTAATTTTACTTAATCTAATTTAATTGGATACATAAAAAATTCAATGGACGCAATATTTTTTCCATGATTTTGATTTATTTGAGTGCCAGCTAAAATTTTTTGTCCATTTTAAACAAAAATAATTGTGCAGCATCCCTTCATAGAAAATTATTTTTATTTAAAATTATTTTTATTCAATAATCATAATTTATAAATAGAAGCTTTATTAATTATTAATAATATAATAATAAATCAAATTTATGTGATTTATATTAAAATGATATATTATAAGAATAATATATGATATTATTAGTAAATCTAATAGTCAAATTAAAGTTTAAATAAATTAATTAAAATTTAAATAAATATTTTAAGTTGAAGTTTGAATATTCATTTATTATTTTAAGTAATTTTATTTAAAATAAATAATTAAAATTTATAATAAAAGAATTAGTATATTATTAAAAATTAATAATAAAATCGATGGTAAATTGTTTAATAAAGTTAACTATTAAAAATTGGTTAGCATGTTATTAAGAATTAATTAATAATGATTAATTTAATAAGGATTAAAGATAGAGGTAGAATAATGAATAAAACAGATATTAATGTTATAGAAGAAGTTAGTTTAAATAAACCTATTTTCATAGAAGCACTTCCTGGTATTGGACATGTTGGAAAATTAGCCATAGATCATCTTATTGATACACTTGATGCAACAAAATTTGCAGAAGTTTACTCTCCATATTTCCCTCCACAAGTTTTCATAGATGAAGATGGTTTAGTAGAGAATATGATCAATGAATTTTATTATCTTAAAGAATTTGGAGAAGATAAAAAAGATTATATTTTTTTGGTTGGAAATAGCCAGGCATTGTCTCCTGAAGGTCAATACATTTTATCTGGAGATATATTGGATTTTGTTGAAAAATATGGTATAGAAATGGCTTATACGTTAGGAGGATTGGCTACTGGACAACCTATTGAAAATTCAAAAATTTTTGGTGCTGCAACAGATATTGAATGTATTGAAACATTAAAAGAAGCCAACGTTGAAATCAGGTCCGCTGATGGAGGTATTGTTGGGGCTTCAGGATTATTATTGGGTTTAAGTAAGATTAGAGGAATTATGGGGATTTGTTTAATGGCAGAAACTCCAGGATATTTTATAGATGCTGAGGCAGCAGAAGCAATTTTGTTAAAATTATCTGAATTGTTAAACATAACTGTTGACACTGAGAAATTAGATGAAAGAGCAGAAGAAACAAAAATGATGATTTCTAAAGCTCAACAAATGGAACAAGAGATGATGGGTAAAAATCAACAAAATTCTGATGATTTAAGATACATTGGTTAATCATAATGTTAATTAAAGTAGTTTATATATGATCAATAATATTTATATTATTAATACTTTTTTATTAGACTTTATATTTTTCATTTTAGTATTTTGCATAACTTTATTAATGTAGTATATTTTATTATTAAATTTTTAAAAACGGAGAATCATAGATTCTCCTAAGTTGTATTCGACAACAAAACTTTAATAGGTCTTTAAATTTAAATAATTTTAAGAATAATTTTTTAATAAATGTTATAAACTTTTTGAAGTACAATACATTATTTTTTTATTACAGTATTTGTTATATTAAGTAATCTTTATGTGTAAATGTATGTGTTAAGATGGATATTATTCAAGGAATTATTATAGGGCTCGTTCAAGGACTAACAGAATTTTTACCAGTAAGCAGTTCTGCTCATCTGGTTTTCATACAACATATACTTGGAGTTGGTGAAATAACCTTGGTTTTGATGTTTTGCTTCATTTAGGAACATTAATAGCTGTTGTCATTTATTATATTAAAGATATTGTTAAAATGATTGAAGCCTTTGTTTTAAGTATTTTAGATATTTTTAAAGGAGAATTTATTGAGGGTTTTAGAGAAGACCCATACAAAAAATTGGCTTGGTTTGTTATTGTTGGTACAGTTCCTGCTGGATTTATAGGTGTTCTTTTTAATTCTCAATTTAAGTCTGTATTTAATACACTAATTTTTCCAGGATTTTTCTTATTGATAACAGGAACTTTACTTTACTTTTCACAGAGAATCAACATTGGAAATAGAAAAATAGATAAATTAAGGTTTAAAGATGCTTTAATTATAGGATTATCACAAGCAATAGCTATTCTGCCAGGTATTTCACGTTCAGGAACCACAATTTCTATAGGATTATTGTTAGGACTTAATAAAGAATTCATTGCTAAATTTAGCTTTTTATTGTCTGTTCCAGTTATTTTAGGTGCTGGAATAACAGAGTTAAACGATTTAGGAAGTAATTTAGATGCAAACCTTTATGTGTATGTATTCGGGTTTTTAACGGCCCTTATATCTGGATATTTAGGAATCAGTGTTCTTATAAAAATAATTAAAGAAAAAAGTTTAGATTTCTTTGCATACTATTGTTGGATTGTTGGAATATTAGTTTTGATTTATTTGTTCATTCATTCATTAAGTTTAGAATTGTATTTATTCTAAAACTTCTTCTATTTTTTTTCTGATATCATCTATAGAGTACCCTAAGAGTAATGCTGTAAGCATAGTTCCACCAGCACCTGCTCCTTCTTTTACAAATCCCTTTAGATAATTGTTAAGTCCCTTGTTTTTGGATTTTTCAAAGTAAGGATCAACAACATTTATGGTTATCTCACCAATCTGAGAAATTAGATCGATTAAATCGGCTGTTTCATCACGAGCAACATAGGCAGTAGTTCCAAGACAAATCTTTGAAAAATCGTAGTCAGGGACTAAATTTTTAATAAATGCACAAACAGCAGCCATCTGAGTTCCACCAGCTAAAATTACGGGTTTTTCACTTCCAAGAGCCATACCTGCAACAGTTGGAATCATAGGATCTCCAACAACTCTAACAGCTTCAAATGAATTGAATTCTCCTATTTTAATATCTGATTTAGATATTCCTTCATAAACTGTATCTTTTTTAAGTTCGTGAGGGTTTTCAGGACTACTTCCACTTACTTTAAAGTTTGCATCATATCCTAAGGCTGTTAAAACACCTAAGGCTGTTGTGGTTCCAGCGGGTATGCTTTCACCAACAACTAAATAATCACAAGTTTTAGATATTTCTTTAGCTATTATTTTAGAATTCTCAAATATTTTTTCAGGGTTATCCACTGCAAGACCTGTTCTAATATCTTCACCTGCTTTATCATTGATTAGTATGTATGGTACATCAGGGTTCACCTCACATCCAGCATTAGCTATTAAAAATGGCATATTTGTAAGTTCTATCATTCCTTTACTAATCATTGCTGGTGTTGGAGCTGAAGCTCCATTAGAAACTGTTTGTGGAGGAATATCACAACATAAAAGTTCACCATGAATCATAAGTTCGCAATCACCAGCTGGAGTGTATACCATAAGTTCAGTATTTGCTCCTGCACCACTAATATTTTGAATTTTGCAGGTGGCTGTTGTAGCTATTGTACAGATAAAAAAAGGTTTTTTACCTTTTAAATTTTCAATTAAATTTGCATTACCGTAAGTTTTTAAACCATTCAAGTTAATCATTCCTAAAATTAATTCCTAATAAGCTAATCATTTTTTATTATTTTGATGGATAATCTAATTATTTCTTATTTAATGATTATTATCATTAATAATTATTTGTTAGTTTATATAAGTAATTATAAGTTAACTTAGTTTTTGTTTTTAACTTGTTCATGTCATTTATTTTAATTCATATATTATTGTATGATAATTATTAATTTTTTTATAATAGTTTGTTAGTATTTTATACTACTTTATTAATTTTTTATAATTATTTATAATATTAATTTTTTTATAAGTAATATTCATATATTATAAATTCTAATTTAGTATAATAATATCTTAAAGATATAAAATTCTATTTAAAACATGATTATAATAAAATTTTATTTTATAATAAAATTCAAAGTGTGATTATAATAAAAAATAAATATAATAAAAAGAAAGTATTCAATTTGGAAAAAATGAAAGTGAAAAAATGAAAGTACTAAAAAATATTGAACAGACAAAAATAGCTACGAACTCTTCTTTAGACAAGATACTTGGAGGAGGAATTGAAAAAGGAAATATTACACAATTTTATGGACCTCCTGGCTCTGGAAAAACTAATATATCTCTTTTATTAGCTGTTCAAGTGGTTAAAAATGGGAAAAAAGTAATATATATGGATACTGAAGGTGGAATATCTATAGATAGAATTAAACAAATAGCTAAAGATGATTTTGAAAATGTTGTAAATAATATAATAGTTTTTGAACCTCATTCTTTTCAAGAACAGGAAAATGACCTAAAAACAATTGGTTCTTTATTAAGTTCTAAAGGGGATGAGTTTGATTTAATAGTTTTAGATTCGGCTGTTGCTCTTTATAGATTAAATGACTCTAAATCCCCCATATTAAATAAAGAATTAGGAAAACAAATGGGATTGTTATCTACATTTTCCCGCAAACATGATTTAAGTGTTCTCATCACAAATCAGATTTATTCTGCATTTGATGGAGAAAGTAATGAGAACATTAGACCTGTTGGAGGAGACATTCTTAGATATTGGAGTAAAGTCATTGTTGAGCTTGAAAAATCAGATCTTGTTGGTAAAAGAATAGCTAATTTAAGAAGGCATAGAAGCATGTCTGAAGGTTTGAGCATTAAATTTAAAATAACTAATACTGGTATTTGTTAATTTGATATTCTCAGATTATGCTTATTTATATTTCTATTTACAAGATACTATTGATTATATATTAAATATTTATTAATTTAAAGAATGAACTTTAGCTATTCATTGATTTAAGCAACTTTTAATCTTTATAAATATTTTTAAAATCAATTAATTGAAACCAAGATTATAGTTACATTTATATACTATGAAAAACTAATATATTAATGTTGTTTGAAAACTAATGTGTTAATTTTTGCAGGGGTGCCCGAGAGGCCAAAGGGGGAGGACTTAAGATCCTCTGGTGCAGACCTTCGAGGGTTCAAATCCCTTCCCCTGCACTTTTATATAATATAATTAATTCTTCATTACTTTAAAATAGAAGTTTTATTGATGCATAATTAATAAAAATATTTTAAAGATGGAAGATTTAATATTACTACTGATTTAGTATTACTAACTAATAGTATTATAATACTTCTATTTTTACTATTGAGAAGAAGCTTTTAAGAAACTTTTAAAAAGGGAGATTATAGTTTCTAAGTTTCTCACGACCTTCGATGAAAGTTTAAGAAAATTAAAAATAAAGAAAACTCCGTTTTATAGATTTTAACTTTGTTCAAAATAACGGATACTTCGTATCCTAAGTTCCTCATTTCATTCGGAATCAAGGATTTTCTAACTTAACAAGTTAAGTTCTCATCAAAAAGTTATTTTTTAAATACTAATAATAAACTTTAAGAAATGATTTATTATTAATGATTCATGTAGTATGTTAAATTTTTGTAGCTATTTAAACATTAGTTATTTAAAATACCTTGTTGAAATATGCCTCAGTGGCTCAGCTGGTAGAGCGATACCTTGGTAAGGTATAGGTCGGGGGTTCGAATCCCCCCTGAGGCTTTATAACAATTTTTTTTACAAAGGATAAGTCATTAAGTTCAAATAATTCTAAACTATTGTCAAGACAAAATAATTTAGTAAGATTTTAAAAATAAGTTCTCATGAAATAGAATTTATCTATGGTTAGAATTTCACTAAAATACGATGCTAATGAAAATATTATCAATATATAAAACCAATACCATAGAAAGAATCAATTTGTCATGACACTACTTACAATTTTCTCTAATTTTCCTGATATTAAAATAAGAAATAAAAAAATTAAGTAATGTCAAGTGTTGATAAAATACGGTTAAGAATAATGAAGTTAATTGTGAGTAATTGGATAATGAATAAGTATTTAGTTATTTACGCACTTTTCCTATTCTTCTGGCAATTACTAATTCACCAACAGCTATTAAACCAACAAAAAACCTTTCAAGTCCTCCTGTTGACCAAATAGCTTCTCCAAAAGTAGAATTCTTAATTCGTTTTTCATATTCTTCTGGTTTAATTTCCTCCCCTGTGGTTCTTCTGTATATAATGGCTGATGCTTCCATTAATTCTTCCCAAGTAACTCCTTTTAACTGTTTAACCATTGCAAGATATAGTTTCTCAACTTTAACATCGTAAAGTGCTGATAAAGTATCAACGATTTCAAATGAACGGATAACACCTGTCACAACATCATCATTATTAAGAACAGGAATACTGATTAACCTGGATTTTGAGGTTTCTAAAACAGCTAAACGAGATGGATCATTTTCGTGTATATATTTCACATCTTCTTTAGGACTCATAATCTCAGATATTATCTTTTTTTCATCCCTCAAACCTTTTGTAATGTCTAATGATGTGACCCAACCAATAAGTTTCATATCTTTATCTAATACTGGTGTTGTGAATCTTTTTGCATCCTCCATTTTAATGGAAATCTCTTTTATGGAATTATCAGCTTTTGCATAGATAAAATCTTTGTCCATCATATCTTTTGCTTTCATTTTATTCCTCTTGATGATTGATTTATAATAAATGCTTATGTAAATTATTATAATTGAATATATAAAACAATTAATAAATTAGAATTAATAGTTCAATTAATTATAAACTTATTAAATAATTAAAGTAATTAATAATATTTTCGTTGCTTTATATTATTTATTTTATTATTTTTAATTAATTTGAATTTTATGAATAAATGATATTTTAATTTAAATTTTTAATAAAACTTTTATTATTTAAAATAATGGAATTTATTGATTTTCATCAATATTTTCTAGGGTTAATGCGACAACAGGACATTTATTATGGCATACATCGCATTTTATACATTTATCATTATCCAACACAACTCTTCCGTTTTCTAATTTAATTGCATCGACAGGACAGGATTCTTCGCATAAATGGCATTGCACACAAGTATCTTGACTTATTAATAGTCTTTTTGTTTGAATAATTGGACCTAAATATCTTTTAAGTGTGATTGCAGATTGAGGACATAAATTAGAGCAGGAACCACATCCAACACATAAAGCATTATTGATATGAGTATACTTTTCATCGGTGTTCTCTACTTTTATAACTTCGCCAATTCTTAATGGGTTTACATCTTTAAATAAAGAATTATGAGTAATGACTTCTTCAAATGTTTCAGTTTCAGCCCAAACTCTTCTAAGTGAGACAGCATTTGTAGGACAGAATTTAGCACAGTTTCCACAGGCCACACATTTTTTATGGTCAATAGCTATTTCTTCCATTTTAAGAATTCTATGAGGAACTTTAACTTCTTCAAGACTGTAAGTAACTTGGTTTGCCTTATTATCAAGTTTAGACTTTACTTCAATAATATATATACATGAAACAGGGCAGGTTTTAGCACAAATTTCACATTTGACACAATTATCATTAACTTTTGATCTTCTAACCATTGTCGCTGATGAAATAGCATTCACTGGACATTCTTTTACACATAAATCACAACGCACACAGCGAGGAGAAATTGTAAACATTCTGTTTTTTGTTTCATAGTCCCCAATATCAATATGAAAATCCTTAGCATCTTCATCTAAATCTACAGATTTAAGAACAACTTCTTTTTGAATATCTTCCATCTGTTTTTTGAATTTTATTTCCATAAAGAAACTCCTATTAAAATAACTCGCATAAAATTTTAATATTCTCAGTGATTAATCATAATTCTATTATTCAATGTTATAATTAAATTATGTTATTAAGAGGGTGTAAATTTTTGTGAGTTTTTTCAATTTTTCATGTTTTCTTTAATTATAAAATCTTTGATTTTATAAGTTAGAAAAACGAAGTTTTTCGTTTATATAAAACATGAATTTTCATGAAAACCTCCAACACTTTTTTACAGTCTCGTTATTAATTATATATTAAATAAGATATATTATAAAATCTATTATTAAAAATTTTAAATAGAACATTATCCAATATTTTATTTTAAATAAGATATTGTTACTTATATTTATTCAACACTTTAAGCATTGCCTCAATTTTTACTGATGAAATTTTGTTTGTTTTTGTGATTTTTATAGTTTTGTGAATTTATCATACTTCTTGTATTACTATCAAGTTATAGAAGTAATATTTCAAGTGAAAACCTATGAAAAAACATGTTTATAATAAAAAATAATTGAAAAGTATTACTATACATTCATCTTGATTAACAAGCTTTTCGTGTTAATTCCCCCAATTTAAAAGTGTTTGTTAAGGTCTTTTGTCTGGTTTCAGCACATTTTTCTCTATCACGAATATCAAAAAGTTTTAATCTTCTTTTCAAACCTTTTATTGTCCGATATTTTCGTTTACCAAGTTTAGGTAGGGTCACACTAAAATAACATTCGATAATGTTGTTATTGTTGGGTAAAAACTTTAGGAACTATGTGTTTGGTTGTTCACGAATGTTTTCTCAAGCCATTTAATAAACAACTTTGTAGGTTCCAATAAGTATATTGATTTTTTCCAAATGTTACTGGTGTTGTAGAACATATTAAATAGTAAAAGACTTATTTATAAAGAATAAATTAGATAAACCTTGAAGTTGTGGTAGATATAGCAGAAATAGATACAATGATAAAATCTATTAAATCTAATGACCTTAGAATGACAATTAATGAATATGATATTCATATATTAGTCTGGTTATTTATATAGAAATATTATTATTAGAATTGCAAAGGATGTTTCATTAAAATTTTTTAAATCGAAGATTTAAAAGGTTAAAAAATCTTGGTTAATGATAATATCATGTATTTTATCTAATAAAGAGTATTTAAATGAAAAAGTTTTTTTTTTAGAGAATATATTAATCCAACTGTGCTGGCTTTTTAAAGTAAGCATCCAAAGTCGTTTGTTTTGATTTTAATAGTTCTTTTAAAAGGCTGCTTTTTTTCACATATTTATACATAGGGATTTTTAACTTAGCTTTAAGATATTCAAGTGATTGTTTTAATGTTTCAAATTCTGTGTACCCTCCTTCCATAGCATATTTAACATTTTCTCTAACATTAAAAACTCCAAGTGGAACATAACCTTCATAAGCTTCTCTTAAAACTACAGAACCAGCTTGTATTTTTTGTTTATTTAAAAAATCTAAAATAGACATTTTACATGTGTAATAGCATCCACCAACAGAGGAATACTCTGTTTTATCCCTATTTGTTTCGTAGTCTGAGAATATCACTTTTTCTTTTCCTAATATCTGAATAAAGGCTTCCATCCATTCATATTGCCATTCCGTTGGTAGTAATATAATTGCATAATAATTTTTTAAGCTTTGAAATTCATAGACCCTGTAGGTATCTAAGATAGAGTAATGTCTAACTTGTTTCAATAGATTATTAGCTATTGTGGAATCACATGCTGTTATTGACCATCGTGTAGGTACTAACTTTCTTTTTTTCCCTGTTCCAATAGCTCCAACTGAAAATGCTTTCTGAAAGCGGGAAAATGGAATATCTTTATTATGTAGGTTCATTAAGGCTTCAGTTGCTTTTAGATCTGTATCATAATATGCTTTCTCCAATTGCTTATCCCATCTTACAGCATCGATGTCAAACTTCTCTATAATTGCACTTGGACCATGTGGTGTGTTATCTTCACTGAGCATATTTCCTCGTGGAATTTTTCCAAATTTAGCTTCGCTATCTATGGATTTTGATGCAAGTGAAATATCTTGAAGTTTTTCAATTAAAGGATTTTCTAAGTTATTAATGGCTAATAACTGTTTTCCACGAACAAGATTAAGACGATATTTTATAATGTCTTCTTGTGTTTTACCTTCACTAATCCATGATTCTGGAGAGTCCACAATTGAAGTGTTTCCATGTTCAGGGACCATCATTGGTCCCACATAAACTTTTGGATAGTTCCATCTTCCTATGAATACTGATGGTGGTGTGCTTCCTTCTAAATCTTTACCTACTTTAACAGATTTCATCTGGATTTTATCTGTAAGTTTTTTCAGGTATGCATTTTTAGATTTTATCATATTAATACTGATTTATAATTAAATTTAATAGAGTAAGTAAAGTAAGACATTGTCTGTAAATTCGTTTAATATTTATTTAAACTATTTATTTTCATTGACAATTTATTAATTATTTTTTTTATGATTAATTATTTTTATAAAATATTATTATAATTAAATTATGAAAATATATAAATTAAGATTAAAATGTTATAGAATAGAATATGTTTAAAGTTATTTAAAACAAACAACATCTACAAATTAAATTAAAACAATCATATTCATTAATAATAATAATTCATCTGTTCTTATTTTTAATATTTTTAAAAACTTCTTCAGCTGGATCCATTCCTTGAGCACCAATGAGTAAAATATTATCCTCATTTTCTCCAGTCTCATACACATAATTTAAGCTATCGTACAATTTATCAAAGTGGATAAAATCTATTTTATTTTCATTTAATATTCTAAGAAAAGCTGTTTCTTCATTTAATTTTACAATATTCAAACCATCCACAACATCAGAACTGTTTGATACTATTAATTTAACCTTTAAATTATTATTCTGACAGGACAAAATTGAATCTGCTAAGGCTTGAGAATTAAGCTCGTTGATTTCAATACCTCGTGAACCTCTAATTGCTGAAACAATCCACAAAATATCATTCTCATCTGAATTTATCTTGGAGACAGCATCAACAGTGGCTTTTATTCCATCAGGATTATGAGCAAAATCATCAATAACCAATGGATTTTCATTTAATTTAGTAAATCTTCTTTTTAAAGGTTTATATGACTTAACACCACTGATTATATCATCTAATGAAATATCTAAATTGATACAGACAGAAATAGCTGCTAAGATATTTTCTATAAAATGTTTACTCTTAAATGGAATTTCCTCTAAACTTAAAATGGCACTGCCTTCATAATATATGGCCTTTTTAATTGAATCAAAAAAGATATTATTTTCACTATTATCCATACAAGTTAAATCAACCTCGTTATCTTTATATGAAAAGTAAAAATCCTTAACATTATCATTCTTTAAATCCTTTAGTGACTCTACAAGTGAATCATTTTTATTTAAAACAATCGTTCCTTTTTTTGTGGCTTTAACAATCCCAGATATTTCATCATATATCTCTTCAATTGAATTAACTAAACCAATATGATCCATAGTCATATTTGTTACAACCGCAACATCTGGATTAACTGCCTTTGTCATTATGCATGCATGATTCTTCATTAACCTATTAACCCAACCTTGTATCTCTGAAACTTCAATTACAGCATAATCTAACTGTTTATTATTCTCCCCATAATCAGAAATCAATTTAGAAACCATAGGATCTATTAAAGTGTTGAATTCAGATTTAGCATCTGTGTTTGTAAAAACATTCATCCCCATATTATTGAGAATATGATAAATTAAATGAGATGTAGTCGATTTTCCATTTGTTCCACTAACAACAACTCGTTTAAACTTATTCCCAAAAAGATTTAAAGTACAATTTAATGCAAAGCTATTAGCATTTTCAATTTCATCAACAATAATGATGGGAACTCCAAGCTCTTCAGCAATTTCAATAGAGTTTTCAAGTATATTTTCAGTTATAATAGCTAAAACATCCTTTTCATTAGCTATTTTAACGCCATTCTCATTAATCCAATGTCTAATTACTATATCACCCTTCTTAGCACTGCCCAAAACTGTAAATAATCCTGAAAAATCTTTATCACTATTCTTGTCTCCAATGACTCGTCCAGAAACAGCTTCAGCTATTAAAGCAATATTAAGTTTTTTACTCATCTGATACCCCAAACATTTAATATCTCAATTGTAAACTATTATTTAATATCTTTAAACAGGTGGTCGAATAGATATTGTATAATGCATTAAAAAGTAAGCAATTAAAATAATTAGTACAAAAACAGCTAACCAAACAAAAAAGATAATAGCTATTTCCGCAGAATTAAATTGTCTTTGAACAGGCAAGTAAGCTTGTTCAATTTTCCAATATTCATTAAAAGGCTCTTGAACATTAACATAAAACCAAGCTCCTAAAGGTGTAAACCCAAATAACATGAATCCTATGATATTTAAAAAAGGTGAGTAAGATTCTATGCCTTTCGTATTAATGTAGTACTTCATTGTATTAATAAGATCATATAGAACAATTAAATTTCCTAAGGGAACAAAAATATAAACCAAAGTTCTGAACTTAACATTTATCTCAAGTCCATGATATTCTTTTAAAAAACTCACATTTTTATAAAACCAATAGTAACCATAAACTCCAAAAGTCAAAATAAAAGTTAAAACCAATCTTCTTAAAGGAATAACATTAGAGTACTCCATTTCATATTCATCATCTAAGATGTGAGTATAATCCTTGAAATAATTATAGTAACTAGTGTTTGTAGAAAATTCTTGATAATTTGAAGCAGAATAATTATTAAACTCCTTGTTCAAATTTAATTCACTTTCTGAGCCATCATTTAAATCATTGTCAAAATCTTCATTGTCTAAAAATTTATCAAAATCAATTCCTATTTCTTTATCCATAATATCATTGATCAATATTTTATAATCCTTAAAACTCTTTATTATTCAATTAGATTATTTAATCATTAAATTAAATCTTGTAAAAGTTTTTTATTTTAAAGAGATAATAATTATAATTATTTTTTAGTTTTAATAATAGTACTATATTTAATTGTAATATATAAATAATAAATATATAAATTAATTGTATAAAATATCATCTAAAATTTAGTAATTAATCATTGAAAATACTGCATTTAAAAAATTACTGTTTAACAGATATAATTAAACATCTATTAATAATTTAATTTTTCAAATCTGCAATCTATTTCTTTATTACTAATAGCTATTCCTAATAAATTAACTTTATAATCTTTAATGAACTTTTCATAGTATTTTTTGGCATGTATTTGTTTTAAGCCAGTTTTAATTAGTTTTTCCAATGATTCATTATCATCGAATTTTACTTCAACTATTACTGCTGTATCTTCTATCGTTATTGCACCATCTATTCTTCCTTTAGCCAAGTTATATTCACCAATAATATTAAATCCTGCACCAAGTAACCAACTTATAATAGATGATTTATAGTAATTATGTGAGTGTTCATGAATAAGATTAAGAATTATAATTTTGATTTCTCTTAGTTTTTAGAAAAAGCCCTTATTTTGAATATAAAGAATTTTCATCAAGTTAAGTTTTATTCAATTATCACTTTTGTTAAATTTCATTTATTACTAAAATAAACTTTTTAAATTTTAGAATTTTAAGTTAAAAGTTCATATAAGTTGTACTTTTATAAAATAACCTTTTATTAAGCCCAATATATACAAAATAATACTCTAAACACCTTCAATTTTTTCAAATTTTCAGATCCTTGATAAATAATTATAAAACTAAAAATAGTTAACTAAGATAAAATAAGAATTAAACTTTAGTTGGAATAAATTTTTCCCCACCAAACATGAAATCTTTCTTAACAAAAAATTTATCACCATCTAATAAACCCATACACTCTAAAACAAAGGGAATATTATTAGGATGCCAAATAACATTATAATCCACATCAAAAGACAACTCATCAACTCTGTCATATAAACCAAGTGCTAAAAATTCTTCTGTCACATGAAGGTTGATATGATCGATTAATGACCATAATTTACGAACCTCTGGCTCCCAAAGATGTAAACCATTTGTAAGAGCATTAGTCCTTAAACCAAGGTCTTTAGTACATTGCAAAATATTACGAATGTTAGTTAAATCCTGAGCAAATGGTTCTCCTCCTACGATTGTTGTGCTATCGATTTGGTTTTTATGTTTATCAATGTCACTTAAATGAAAAGGAGTACAACCTCCGTTTCCAGATAATAATAAAGAATTACAACATGTTGCACAGCCAAGTGAACAATAATTAAAGAATATAGCTAAGCTAACATATGGAGGGTCGTCTATAAGTGATGTGTGCCACATATAAACATTATCTATATAATCTCCTCCACTATTATTAACTTTAGCTAATTCTTTTGCATCTGAATTAATATATAAACTATCAAAATAATTAAAATCTAATTTATCAAAATAATTTAAATCCAATTTATTATTCTCCAATTTTTTTGATTTAATGCATGACAAGAAGACAGCTGTTCTGACACCCATACATCAATACTTTTCAATATCAAAAGATAAAAAACACCCATATATAATTTCTAATATTAATCCTAAACATGAAAATAATAAAGAAGAGTGAGGTTTTCATCATCAATAAAACAAATAGTTCATAATTAATACTAATTATATATGGACATTATATAATATGTAGTTCATTATATATAAATTTTATTGTTTTATGATTTTTTTGAAACTATATGAAACTTTATGGAACAATGAAACTTTAAGTTTTATAGTCATTTTTGAAAATCTTATAAATTTATAAAATTACTGAAAATCCTTTGGATTACTGAAAATCCTTTGGATTACTGAAAATCCTTTGGATTTTCATAATTACAAAAATCGAAGATTTTTGGTAATTTTCATAATTACAAAAATTAAAAATTTT
>JAITGU010000074.1 GCA_031280375.1 Candidatus Methanovirga procula
AGCATTTGTATTTCTGTAAAATGGACTAAATGAGTTTTATTAATACATCTATGATGATAACCATTTATAATCCAAAACTTCATTGCATTTTGGACAAATTAAATCTTTTCCATCGGAATATATGATTTTAACATCTTTTTCAATGAATTGCACTAATTCATGGACAAGTGAAAAAGGTACAGTAAGGTTTCACGATTATTTCATCGTTTTCAATTTTTACATTATCTTTAAATACTTCTTCAACAGAACTATTATTGTGTGAGTTATTATTTGTTTTCATAAATAATAATATCACACATTTTTATTATTAATATATTATGCTACTGATAAAGGGCTAGCACCGTAATTTTGAACAGTGCCATTTTCTATAATAAAACATAATATCAGCACATGTTAAAATAAGTTTATAGACGATATATAGTAATTATCAACTACTAACTTGGATCTCTTACTTAAATAGCTTGGTTGTA
Organism: Candidatus Methanovirga procula; assembly: GCA_031280375.1. Lineage (GTDB taxonomy): Archaea > Methanobacteriota > Methanobacteria > Methanobacteriales > Methanobacteriaceae > Methanovirga > Methanovirga procula. The sequence goes on from JAITGU010000074.1 coordinate 471, forward strand.
AACATCAGAGATACTGTAAATAGTATAGTTGCTGGAATATTAATTTCATTGTAAGAAATAGGGATTGGAATGATAATTAATAATGTAAGTATCAATGCAATGATGACAATTCTCATATTAAATTTGGGGTATTTGATATTACTAATCATTAAGATACTCGAAATAAACATTAAGGAAATGATTGTTAAAATAGCTATATGGGCATTAACATGGAAAATCCCTGTTAATATGAATGTTGAAATTAGTAGACCTGTTGCTGTAATCGGTAGACCAATAAAACCTTTGAAATCAAGATGGTCTGCGATTACATTAGACCGAGTTAATCTTAAAACTCCTGTTATTACCATAAATAAGGATATAATGGCTGAAATGCAAATAAATTTAGGATTATCCATTCTGCAAATAGAATATAAAATTATTCCAGGAGCCACACCAAAGGATACAATGTCTGACAAGGCATCTATACTTTTTCCAAAACCATATTCATCGTTTCGACCTATTTTTCTTGCAACCCAACCATCTGCAGAGTCACAAATACTTGCGAAAATAATAGATATAGCCGAAAATCTAAGGTATCCATCAATAGATAATAGGATGGATATGAATCCAAATGATAAGTTTAACAATGTGATAAAATCAGGGATTGATAAAAAATTTTTTATATTGGTTTTTTTAATCTTCATAAACTGACTCCATATCACTTTTTAAAGTGTTTAATAATAATTTATTTTTATATTATATAGTTTTTCTACCAGTTTGCTCTATTTTGCAGAATCTTGCACCATTTTTTTATTAAAATGATTTGTCTATCTATATCAAAAACCTTTTACTATCCGCAATATCATTTTTAAAGTGAGTGTAAAAAATCATGTCTTTTTGAGTTCAATTTATTACAATTCATTATTTTTTTTTATTATTTTAATCATTTATCAGTGATTAACGAGACAATAAATGATAATGTAGAGGATAATAATTAAAATTATAATTAATGAAAATTTGGTTTTGTAAATTTTTTCATTTAGGTATTTGTCCCCTAATTTTTGTCCCCTAATTTTACAATAAAATAAGAGGATAAAATACCAACAATAGCTCCTACAAAGATATCGAGGGGATAATGTACTCCAACATATACTCTTGAAATTCCCATTAAAATACCTAAGGGGTACAATATCCATCCAGAATTGAAATTAAATCTTTTAATCTTAATTTTATATGTAAGTGAAAAAACAGTTGCAAGTACAAATCCTGCAGCACTATGTCCTGATGGAAAAGATGATAATTTTTCACTGGTTAATTGATGCACATTGTTTAAAACATCGAATGGTCTTGGTTCGTTTATTGAAAATTTTAGATAAATCACAATAAAACTACATATTAATCCTGATAAAATTAAATAAGTTGAAATTCTTTGAATGTTCTTTTTCTTAAAAATCAGAGAGTATAAAAATAAAAGGATAAACAAACTCCAAATAAGAGAATCATTAATGTAATTTGTGAAACATGGTATGAAACTATTTAAAATATTATTATGGATGCCATGGTTCAAAAAATAAAATAAATCTATATTAAGTGCCATGTTGTTTTCATTTAAAAAACTAATTATAACTCCTCCAGATATAGGTTACATATGAATTATTTTAACTTATCCTAAGACAATATTAAAATTAGTACCAAACATTTTTGGCACCTAAAAAATATGCCATAATATTAAATATTAAATGTAAGACCAAAGTTAAAATAGATCCTAAAAAAATATAGTTCATAGGCACACTAACCACTAATGAAACCATCAAAATAGCTCCAACAAAAAAATCTAATTGATCGAGAATAGGTGCTGGTGTTCCTTTAGAAAGTCCTAATCGTCTTTTAATAAAGCTTCCCACAGCATCACCAATTAATGCACCTAAACTTAATAATAAACCTATTTTAAAACTTAATAAAATATTCCCATCTTTTAATCCCCATATTATTCCAGTCAATGTACCAAATAGAATCCCATAGATGAATCCTTCCAATGTTACACCATCACCAATAATTCTATAACCATCAATAAAATCTTTCTTTTTATCTATTGGTGTTTTACCTCCGAATATACATCCACTCATGTTTGCAATATAAGCTGGGAATAAAAAATAAATTACATTTAAAAGAAATATAAAATTTTTTGCAATAAATAAATTCATTATAATCCCTTTTATGTCATTTCGAAAATCAAACTTTCATTAATATGCTTATTCAAACCAGAAATATATTAATTAAACAAAAGTATCAGTGTATTAATTAAAATGAGGAAGTTATTTTTTTATCATATAAATAAACCTTTAAGATCCCATAAAAGCTTTGGATTTCTCTTTATAATTTCATAAAGGAGTTTTTTTGTATTCGCTTCAGTTATATTGTAGTTTTCCATACTATGGAATATTGAATTAAGTGTTTTGTCATCCGTTGTCAGTAATTTTTCTTGCACTTTTTTATTTCTGTGCAAAGTTTTACCAAAATCATTTTTCCATAGTTCATCATATTTTTTGAGGGTTTTAACACTATAATCTTTTTTATTAATAGATTCTATCGCTATATTAGTGGCAAAAAGTCCTCCAATCATAGCATTTAGAATACCTCCACCAGTGATAGGATCCACATGTCTTGCAGCATCTCCTACTAACATTACATTATCATTAACAGCAGATTTAAGAGGATATCCCACAGGAACACCGCCAGCATTGATTTCAATTATTTTTCCATCAGGAAAATTATTATTTACAAAGTTATCAAGATATTCTTTAGGGCTTTTTTTAGATAGTGAAGATAAGACTCCTAAACCTATATTTGCTACATTTTTCCCTTTTGGGAATATCCATAAATATCCTCCAGGAATAGTTTCGTAACTTAAATAAAAATGACAAAATCTTTCATCAAAGTCTATATTAGTCATTTGGTACTGTACACAAGATTCTAATTCATTTAAGTTAAGAGTAGTATTCATACCTGCCCAATTTCCAATTTTACTCTCTATACCATCTGCACCAATTAAAATTTTCGTTTCAGCAGTAAAAATTTCATCAGAATTTTGCATTGTTAGTTCAATAGTTCCCTGATCTTTATTTTTTTTTAATCCTGTAGCAGTTGTTTTAACCATAAGGTCTGAACCTGCTAATGTAGCAAGTTTCACAAGATCTTTATCAAATATTTTCCTATTAAGAACATATCCTGCCTCATTTCCAGCTTTATCTCCACTTAACACAATTTCTGTTTTTTTATCTGGAGAATAAACCTTTGCACCATCTACTTCTGCAGAAATCCATTTTTTATCAATATCCTTAAATATTTCATTGAACTTCTCTTTTCCAACACCTTCAGCACAACGCACAGGCACACCAATTTCCTGTCTTTTTTCAAGCAATAACACATTTAATCCATTTTCAGCAGCACTTCTTGCTACAGTACTTCCAGCTGGACCTGCTCCAACAATTATGATATCATAATCAGTCATCAAATATCATTCCTCCAATTCAATAGCTCTAAATGGACATGCTTTGATACATGAAAAACATAAAGTACAATTTTTATCTTTAATTTCTAAAAAAGTATTTATAATTTCATTAGCATTAAAGTTACAAACAGCAATACAAGCACCACAGCAAGCACATTTATATCTATTAATATTTATTTTTCTTTCCATAATTTCACATTCTAAAACTATTTAACATATTATTTTATTATTTACCAATAACATTTTTAATAACTATTAAATTTTAGTTATTATGATAACCTAATTCTGGTTGATTTATAAATAATATACTTTTATAGTCATTTTGAAAACCTTGTAAATTTATAAAATTTTTTGATATACTTTATTTAAATTTAATTTAAAAGTACTTTACAAGATATAATATAAATTAATAATTGATGAACATTAACATAATGACTATAATTTAGAAAATCTTTAATTTTCTTTATTTATAAAATCTCTGATTTTATGAGTTAGAAAATCTTTAATTTTCTTTATATAAAAACATGAGTGTCATGAAAACCTCCACACTTTTTGACAATCATACATGCCATTAAACAAGCAATTATTTGTAATTTATATTATATAAAATAATATGAGTACATATCAACTGGTTTGGACATTTTAAATCTATTATTTAGTTTGTATGAACTCTGGATCATTAATAATAAAATGATTATCAATTTGTATTTTTCTCTGCATTTATTGAAATATTTTTTATAGCAATTTGAGAATATATGAATGCGAATAAACTTCCAATAATATTTCCAACAACAATTCCTAACCATACACCATTTTCACCCATACTTAGGGTTATGGCAAAAATATAAGCAATAATAATGACTAAAATAAATTCTCTAATAAGTGCCAAAATTAAAGAATCGAAACCTCTTCCTAATCCCTGAAATATTGATCCTGCAATTGAACCTATTGGTATGAATAAAATGAAAAAACATAAGTTTCTTAAAAATACAATCATTCCATCAAAGAAACTTTGAGTTTGATTAGAATATGCAAATATTTGGGCTATATCTTTAGCAAATATGAAAGTAACGGTAGCTATAAAAATAGATATTAAAATTTCAAGTTTTATTGCATAGTTTCTGATTATTAGGAGATTTTGAAATCTTTTCCCCCCATATGATGCTCCTGTTACAGAGACTACAGACAAAGAAATCGCTGTCAATGGGACAATTGTAAATAAAATAAATCTCCATCCAGCAGAGTAAATTGCCACACCTTGAATCCCAGATACAATTGTTAAGAATATGTTAATAATAAAAGTTTCGGTTGCAAGTATTAAAAATTCTGCTCCAGCAGGTAATCCAACATACAATATTCTTTTTAATATGGTTTTATCATAAGTAAAATTTTTATAAGAAAATTCGATATAAGTGTCTTTTTTAAACCATTTTATCAAAATAATCGAAACAATTATAATCGATAAAATGGATGCATAAGCAGCTCCACTAATTCCAAGAGAAAAATAGTAAATAAATACTGGGTCAAAGAGGATATTCAAAATTGCACCGAGAATAATTGCATAGGTAGCTTTTTTAACATTCCCTTCACCTCTTAAAATTCCATAAGAAGCATTTATAAAAAACATGAAAAAAGAGCCTCCAATAAAAATGGATCCATATTGATATGCTAAATCTAATGTAGATCCAGCTCTTAAAATTGAAAGCATAGGTTTTAGGAATAAAAGACCTAAAATAGTACTCAAAACTGAAATAAAAATGATCAATATCAAAACATGAAAAGCAGCATTATTTGCTTGAATTTTATCTTCAGATCCAATATATTGGGATATAATAACTGCTGCTCCAGTTCCAATACCATTTGCAAGCCCGATACCAATAAAGTATAATGGTATTATAAAACCAGTAGCTGCTAATGCATCTGATCCTAATCCAGCGACCCATATACCATCTATTAGAGTATAGGAATAGTTGATTATCATTCCGATTATCAATGGCAGAGATAACTTTAAAATAGCTTTTTTAGGATCTCCAAGCAGAATATCCACTCCTTCAGTTTTTTCAATGCTTTTGGTCATGGTAATACCTGACTAATGTCTTGATCTTGGATTTAAATTTTTTAGTTATGAGTACTCTTAAATGTTTTTTTGTGAAAATGTGAATGTAAACATAGTTTTACCAATTTTTCATAACATTTTTATTAAAAATTTTTATTTAAAAATTATTCTCAAGATTGATTATTCTTTAATTTTAAGATATATCATTTCTTTTTAAAAGTTTAACAAAAATATATAGTATTAATAAATTTCAGTAAAGTACTATTATAATAAAACTATTATAAAATTTTTTTTGTATTGATTAACAAACAAGATTAAATATTTTTGAAAGAATATATAAAATACAAGTCGAAAATATTGGGATTGTGAAATTATCACTACCATCTGGAGATATGGCTTCGATTAGTGTAACAAATAAGGATATAAACAAGGATAATATAATTTTTGATATTGAGTCAAAATTAGTAAAAAATGTTAAAGAAACAAAAGATACTATCAACGATGCAATAAAAACACCTAAACTACCTTCAACACTTTTTTTTGCTTTTATATTTATTAGTGATTGTACATTATATTTATGATATCCAAATTTTAGCCCTATTATTTCCCCCATTGTATCAGCAATTGCTAAATTAAATACTCCTATAAAACAATAGTTTGGCAAAATAAATTTGGATATTAATGTTCCTAAAACTGCGAAAATTGGTGGAAAAACAACAAAAAAAGTTTCATTTTGATAATCATTTTCCCTTGAAATGGCTTCGAAGAAAAAATTTCCTTTTCCAGCATGTAATATATAAATAACGAATGGAAATCCAAGTAAAATAGCAATTATGGCTGTCTGAAATGAAAAATACAAAATAGCCAAACAAATGAAAATGTGATATGGAAAAATTTTCTACTGTAATTTGAGGGAATATTATTTTTTCTTAAAAGACCAGAAATAATCAGAAGGAGAAATCCAATTAAAGAAATTATTACTCCATTTAAGATAGTATATTTATCGATGTTTTGAAAAAATACATGCATAATAATCATTTCTTTTTAATTTGTCGAATTTTCTTAATTAATATATAATTTCATCTAATATTTCATTTTATATTCTTCCAAGTATCAATCCTAAAAATGCTAAAGTCATACATATTTTACACAGTTTCTGCATCTTTCTAAAAAGTTTTTTATGCTCAGTTTTGAAATTGAGAATTCCAATATATATGCAGTATAAAAGCAAAATATCGACTGAAAATATTATTAAAACATAGTTTAAATTCATTAATCCTAAACAGTAAAGTATGGGGCTAAGAATTATAATTAAAATTAATAAAAATGAAGATATGCACATAGCAGTTTTAGTTCCTAAATGTAATGGTATTGTATTGGTACATGATCTATCACCATCAATATCTTCAATATCTTTATATATTTCTATTGATATTGTAAATATAATAATGAAAATTAGAAAAATTAGAAAAATTGAGTTAAATTTATTTATAACTGATGCTCCAAGCACTATACTAAAACTACATGCAACACCAATGATTATATTTTTAAAAATAGATTTTTTGTATTTCATATTATACAATTGTAAAATTAATGTATAAATAACTAATAAAATTATAATTGAAAGGTTTATAAATAAAGAAATTAAAATACCAAGACATATCAAGATGGTTCCAAATCTTTTTGCTTCAATAAGTGATATAACTCCCATTGGAATGGATTTGTTTGGTTTATTGATTTTATCTATATTGATATCGTAATAATCATTTAAAACATAGGATCCTGCAGATATACATCCAAAAGATAGAGTCGTTAAAAATAGATTAAATTGTGCATGATTAAAGTCTATTTTATTTCCAATAATATATGGTGTCATAAGTACGATTAACATTAGTAAAAATGTGTTAAATGGGCGTGTCAGTGTGATATATGCTTTGAATTTATTAGATTGCATTAAACACCTCTTCCAAATAGAGGAAATATTGGTTGTTTATTCTTTTTATGAAATCGCACATGTAAAAATTTAATAATTGGTCTTAATCTTCTATATTTTTGATAAAGACCATGCAATATTCCATCTTTTATATATGCTAATGTAAACTTTCGTTTATACTTATCTTCTGTAAATAGAATTTTAAAAAGTTTAATTGGGCGAAATACAAATTTAAAATATTCTATAAGTAAATCATTTATCATGTCAGAGGTATTATAGTCCTTTGGTATTATTATTGGATTCACATAATTCCATTCTTCATAATCAAATGTTCTTATCCAATCTTTTGCTTCATTATATAAATCTGTCCAAAGAAAAGGAACAGGTAAATAAACTATAACAAAATCAGGATCCCATTTTCGCATGATCTTAAATTTCTTTTTTAGACTTTTCCTATTTTCATTTCTATCTCCAATTAGTAAATTTACAGAAACGGCTATTTCCCATTTTTTTAGCACTTGAATGGCATTTTTATTATCATTTACTGAAGTGGATTTATTAATTTTATTTAAAAATTCTTGTTCAATACCTTCCATGCCTAAATCTACATGTACTATGCCTGATCGTTTGTACAACTCTAAATATTCGATGTCTCTAATCACATCGGTCACTTTAAGATTTAAAATCATGTGTATCTTTAAATTCCTATTTATTATCTCTTGTAAGACTGATATCCATTTTTTTTTGATTGACTGCTGGGTTTTCATCTGCGAAAAAAAAAATATGTGACATTATACTTCTTGTTTAGATATTCTAATTCATCAACGAACTGTATAGGGTTTCTACACCTATATTTTTCCCAAAACTTCCACTGCCCACAAAATGTACATGATGATGGACATCCTCTTGAAAACTGAACTACTGCTGTTATTTCATTAGTAGTTCCATTTTTATATAATTCCCAATCAATAAGTTCCCAAGCAATTTTTAGTGAATCAAGGTTTTTTATTGGCTCACGTGGATTATTAACAAAAAATTCTTTACCATTTCTCCAAACAAGACCATTTATATTCTTCAATGATTTTTCTTTTAAGCTGTCGAATAATTCTCCAATTGTTTCTTCACCTTCTCCCTTTATAATGAAGTCAACATGAACATGATTTTCCATAACTTCTTGATAAAGAAAAGTGGGATGTACCCCTCCATAAACAGTTATAATATCTGATCTGACTTCTTTAGCCATTTTTAAAACCTTAAGACATTTGTTCGATGTTGGTGTAGATGCACTTGATCCAACACACACAGCATCTGGATCTGATTGTTTAATAAAATCATAAATGTCTTCATCTTCAAGATTTAATTTCGATGCATCTAATAGTTCTACATTATGTCCTTTTTCAATCAATGTTCCGCCTAGATATAGTAATCCTAATGGAGTCATTGTGCCAATAGCCAATTCAGCTCCACCACAATGAAAATTAGGATGTATTAACAAGATATTCATATTATAAACTCTTACATTTTTTAATTATTTCAGGACTTTTAGTGAAAATTGTCCTAATAATGAAAATTATTATCTTATTTCATGAAATTAGATTCAATTGAACATAGTCTCTCGAGTCGATGACATATCTTAGCTGATATATATGTCATTTTTGTGAGAATGTTAATTAAACAATATTTTCTTGATATATGATTCAATGCCTAATTTTTATATGCTTGGAAGTCTTAATTTTTTATTAAAATATTTAAAGCGATTTAATAAATGTAATTAACTTAGAATTTAAGGTATTTATATTAATTATTTTTTAAAAACAATCGATTTTTTAATATTAAAATTAATTTAAATAAATGTCATGTATATTTTCGCTGAAATTTAAACTTTGTACTGTGTATATTGTCGTTTTTTTTTTACTGAAGATTAATAACAATTATAAAATATATAATAATTAGGAAACTTCCCCATAATTAACATTGAAATCTTCTATATATAAATGTTTCGTCTTAATTCTTGAAAATAAAACTTATTAAATCCTGTTTAATTTAATAAAAAGCTATTAAAATAGGACTAAAATAAAAAATAGAATTTAAATCTATCCATAATCAATAAAACACTACCCCCCCCCCCCCCTCTTATTGGAGATTAAAGAGTTTAGAAAGGAAAAAATTAAGCATCTCCATTTTGGAAAATTTCATCTAAACTTGATGATTGTTGTTAAAAGTGTTTGATAGAAGTAAAAAAAATTATTGTAGATAATGTCTTATTTTGTTATTTATAGCTTTATATTCATTATTTTTTTAAAAATACAAATTTAATTAAGATTTTCATTAAACTTAATTTATTTTATCTTTAAAATTTAAAAAAAATTTGTTTAAAAAAATTTTTATACTTGAATAATTTATATAAATAGCTATTTTAGTCATTTTAGAAAAAATTGAATTTTTTATTTAGTTTTAAAAATTTTTAATTGTTATAAATTAATTTAAAAGTAGTACAATTAATTAAATTGATATAAAGTTTTATTTTTTTTTGTTATTATTTAAAATAGCTGGATATGAAAAGTTCATAATTTACTATGTTCTTGTATAATCAATAGCAAAAATGAACAACTATTCCAAAGATAATAAAATTTAAAAGATGGAATTCTTTATTAATAAAGATATTATCTATAAGCATCTGAAAAAACAATGGGTTAATGAAAGTGAATGAATAGGATACGACACTCAAAAGTAGAATAGCTATGAAGACTATTGAGTGTTTACGAACAAAACGGTTGAAGAAAAAAAATAAATTATTTTTAAAAAACATTCCATATAATCCTCTGTAAAAATTAATTATTATCATTGAAATTAAATATAGCATTAATAACATGTTATTACAGTATAGATAGAATATATGCTCATTTGATATTATGGACAAGAGTGTTTGAAAAAGTTAACGGCATTGTGTTGGCAATACACATTAGTATTATTAATTTAATGGATAATATTTCATTCATACTATTGAAAGATTTTTAATTTCCATTACTAATATTTAATATAATCTGTTTATGGATTAAAATTTGAAACATAATTATAAATGACATTCATAAACCCAAATTTTATTTTTTAAAGTAACAAAACTTAATTCTAACAATAACAGAAGTTTTTTTTTTATCATTATGATAGAAAAATTT